>CALKCC010000116.1 GCA_938082855.1 uncultured Pirellulaceae bacterium
ATTGACCATATCGTCGGCAATCAGCCAGTTAAAAGACGATATCCCTCGGTACCATTAGTAATTGGAGAAGGTGACGTTCATAAATTGACCGACCCGGTAGCGAATCTGTCGGCCGGTTACGGAATTGAAGTCGTCAGTCCCCCTGCTGATCGAACCGTCGTCCACGGCGAGTTAATTTGCTATGGTAGCATCGAATTGGAAACTAGATATACGCCGGGACACAGCCCGGGCCATGTTGTATGGGTTTTTTACGGTGCTGAAGTACCGGTAGTTATTAACGGGGACGTGCTTTTCGAGGGGAGTGTTGGCCGCACTGATTTTGAAGATGGCGACTTCAACACATTGGAAAAGTCAATTCGAGAGCAGTTATACACACTACCGGATGAATCGATCGTACTCACCGGTCATGGGAACGCGACGACTATTGGTCAAGAAAAAGCAACGAATCCATTCGTCAATTCGATAGATTAAACACCGAGGAAATACTCACTGGATTTTATTCTGTTCCACAATACTGCTGTCACGTAATTGCTCCATCTTTTCGGTCGGAGAAACCGATGGCCAACGAATGATGAAGCAAGTGCCTTGTTTCCCATCAGATTCGATTTCGATGGTCCCGTTGTGCTCCCTTATTATCTTCTGGCTTACTGCCAAACCCAACCCGGTCCCTGT
This sequence comes from uncultured Pirellulaceae bacterium, assembly GCA_938082855.1. GTDB lineage: Bacteria > Planctomycetota > Planctomycetia > Pirellulales > Pirellulaceae > UBA721. The sequence continues at coordinate 673 of CALKCC010000116.1, forward strand.
AGCTCCTTTGCCCGACACAAAGGCGTGAAATACCTTTTCCTGAAGCTCCGGGAGTATCCCTTGCCCATTGTCACTAATTGAAACCTGCAACATTCGGTCGTTCATGTCGTGATCAACAAGGAGCGTTACTTTTCCGTTCTTTACGTCCCTTACAGCGTCTAAAGCATTACTCGCGATATTCAAAAGAACGCGGTGAATGCCGTCTGGGTCAAACATATATTGATGAATTCCAGCAAGCCCCTCGTAATGCAACTGAGTACCCTCTGACTCCGCTCGACGACGAAGTATATCCACCACGTCCTCTGTGACATTATTCAGATTGCTGGATGACACCTCAGGCCTTCGGTTCTTGCTAAATGTCAACATATCCAATACCAAATCGGATATCCGTTGCTGATTGCGTTGGACGATTTGCCAGCCTTTTTCTAGCGTTGTCCAATCTCGGCTCTTTTGGCCTTCATCAACCAGATAACTACCACCATTCACTCCCTGAATAATATTCTTAATGTGGTGAGATATGGCTGTGATCGTTTGGCCCATCGCGGCCAGGCGTTCGGCCTGCACCATGGATGAGTAGAAACGTGTATCCTCAATCGCCAAGGCAGCCTGGTGCCCAATCGCGACCATCATCTTAAGGTGCTCATCGTTAAAACGATTTAAGTCCTGCTTAATAATCTCGGCTTCGTTAGTTCGTGAAGTGTCGATATAGATCACTCCAACCATCCCATAACGACCGCCTAGTGGTACGCAAATCGCTTCCTTAATGTTGTTACCAACGATACTTCCAGCCGCTTCCCAACGCGCATCGTCGCTGGCATCCGTAGTGAGCACTCCTTCACAGCGTTCCATTACATAGTCGACGATTCTCTGGCTAATAATAATGCCATCCTGCTCGTTAATACCTTCGCGATATCGACTCACCATCGGTAGCATGCTATTTGTCTTTTCGTCCAACAAAATAAAACAGCCACGATCAGCGGCGACCCACTCGAAGATAAGGTCCATTAACCGTTCCAGCAGCTCGTCTATATCGAGGGTTTGGCTAACCGCCATCGTCGTGTGGTACATGACTTGGAGGTGTTTTTTGACATCGTCGGAACTTGGATTGGACTCGACGTTTTGACTAGAAACATTAGCCGATAAATCAGGTGTAACAGATTTGATGATCCGGGAAACCTGTTCGTCACTCCCCTGGAATCTGACATCCGAACTGACTTCGGAATTCGTCCGGACTTCCGTCCTCGTGGTGAATATTAGATGCGTGCTACCGAATTGTATTCTGTCGCCTGTCGTAAGGACTTTCTGCTTACACTCGATACCATTGACAAAAGTTCCATTCGAACTTCCTAGGTCGTGCACGGTTGCCTCACCCTCTACCAATCGGATCTCAGCATGGTGCCTCGAAACTTCCGAGTCCCGCAGTTGCAATTGATTTGTGGAGTCACGCCCAATGCGAAATACGCTGCCTTCAATATCCTTACGGATACCTTGGTCAAATCCCTGAATCACATATACAAAAGGCATGTCAAACAGCACTTATAGAGTGGGTATGTAAAATTGAAAAGTAAGCGGAAGAGCGGATATATCGTCCCATCTATTCTAGACAGCATCCCCCAGTTATCGAACGGATTTATCAAGCAAATAACGCACCGGCTTTAGAATCGTGTCTGTTTACCGGCGTCAATAGGTTGACGACAGTGTTGGTGGGATGGAAAATCAAATGCTATTGATTCATCCTTGGTGTCATTTGGTGTTTTAGGCTCTTTCACAATGCGTATCGCAATTCTCTCTGTTTTCATCCTGTTCCAAACGGTCTTTTCGGTTCCTGCAATATTTGGCGGTGAGGCTGGAGAAGCTCAGACATTGATAGACTCGATATCGGCTCGAGTTAAGTACTTAGCGTCTGATGAATTAGAAGGGCGGGGCGTATCTACCGAAGGTATTAACAAGGCCGCTGATTATATCGCCAGCCACTTCAAACAACTTGGTCTCAAAGTAGACAGCTATAACGGCACCGCATTCCAACCCTTTGAGATTACAACAGAGGTCGAACTCGGCCCAGACGAGAAAAACTTCCTTAAAATCACGGGCCCCAAAACAGACGAAGATGCATATAGTGCTGATTTGGTGTTGGATTATGAATTCAATCCCTTGGCGATCGGTGCTAGTGGAAAGTTTGATGCCGAAGTCGTATTTGCTGGATATGGTATCGAAGCGCCGGATTTAGAATATGACGACTGGGCAGACCTCGAAGTAAAGAACAAAGTCGTAATTATTCTACGTAAGGAACCTCAGCAAAATAACCCGGATAGTAAATTTGATGGTGTCAAATCCTCCAGGCATGCAACCTTTCAAGCCAAAGTTTCTAACGCCTACCAGCGAGGTGCAGCCGCTGTCATCTTGGTGAACGATGCGGCTCAGCCAGGGAAATATCTGAGTGGCTTAAAGCATGCGTTGTCGCAGTATTCTGCTCAACTCAAAGCGTTGACTGCCACTTTTGAAGAACTTAAGTCTCCGACGGCTGAAGAAATAAGTAAGCACAAAAAAGCTCTTCGTGAAGCCGCCGATAATATTAGTGATACCGTTAGTGAATTAGGTGGCGATGGAGATGCCATCCTTGGCTTCACGGAAGCGGGAGCTGGAACGAGTCGAAAAAGCATGCCTGTGTTCTTCGCTCGACGCGCGTCTATCGATCCCATGATTACTTCAGCACTGGGGCGGTCTCTAGCGGACATCGAAGCCGAAATCGACGAGTCTCTGACACCGATCGTTGGCGAGTTAGAGGGTTGGAAAATCAACGGCAGTGCCGATCTGATACAAAACCGCGCGGCTGTCAAAAATGTCGTTGGCGTTTTGGAAGGTAGTGGAAAGTTAAAGCACGAAACGGTTGTGATTGGTGCACATTATGACCATCTGGGATATGGTGGGCAGGGTTCGTTAGCCCCTTGGACGATGGAAATTCATAATGGTGCCGATGACAATAGCAGTGGCACAACGGGCATGATGGAAATTGCTACTTTGCTAGCAAAGTCCAACGAGAAAGACCGCCGGCGTGTCGTGTTTATCGCTTTTTCGGCTGAAGAGCGTGGGCTGATAGGTAGTTCGTATTACGTTAACAACCCATTATTCAAACTCGAAGACACCGTTGCCATGATCAATCTCGATATGATCGGCCGGCTTACTGAAAACAAGCTCATTGTGACCGGTACCGGCACCTCACCTAGCTGGGAACCGTTTCTGAATGAACTAGATTCGAAGCACGACTTTGTTTTCACCAGACAGCCGGAAGGTACGGGCCCAAGTGATCATCAGTCCTTTTACCTCAAAGGGATACCCGTAATCAATTTATTCACGGGTCTGCACGAATTCTATCATCGCCCTAGTGATGATCCAGAGATCATTAACTTTGCAGGGATGGCAAAGATTGTCCAATATGGTGCTGACATCGCGAAGCACATGCAGACCATGCCTGTTCGGCCCGAATTCAGTAAGGCTGAAAAGAGGAGGAATGTCGCCAATACTGGAGGCGTTCGCCCCTATTTTGGCAGCATTCCAGATTACGCTGACAACGCGGAAGGACTGGCGTTAACTGGTGTTTCACTTAATGGCCCCGCCGACAAAGCGGGAATCAAACCCAAAGACGTAATTGTCGGGATCGATAAGTATAAGATTGGCGGCATAGAGGACTTTGACAGCGCGTTACGCAAATTTAAAGCGGGCGATAAAGTCAAAGTCCTGGTACTGCGTGGTAAGAAGAAGCTCACACTCGAGGTTATTCTCGGAGATCCTCGTTAACAATTGACGCCAAATTCTCTCATTCCAGCATCTTTCGTGCAAAACTGACGTAGACGCAAACTCTGATAATGCGCAAAATGATCCCGCATCTCGAGAGAGTGCATGTGTAAATGCCTCGAAATTTCGGGACTATATTGGCGAATCCACCGTGATTCTCTATAGACTCCGCAATTCACCGGCGATTTATTAGCTGACTAACCAGCTGCATGGATGCAGCTGGTAGACATAAAAAACGATTTTGTGACCAGCAAGGAGTGCTGAACGTGAAAGCCCATTTTCTATTTGCGGCAATGGCCGCTGTCATGCTGTCTCTGTTTTCGAATTCGGTCGAAGCACAGAACGCATCCCCAGGAACTCGCGTTGTTGTCGTTGACATCGCCGTTGTGATGGAAAACAACAACAAATTCAAGGCGAAACTCGAGTCGATCCAGTCGGAAATCGACGCATTCGATGACACGCTGGACAAAAAGCGCGAAGAAGTGAAGGCCAAGGTTGAGGAACTCAGAGGCTATAAGGCTGGTTCGGCTGCTTACACTTCTCTAGAACAGGAAATTGCTCAGATCCAGTCGGATGTATCCGTACAAATGCAGATCAAACGCAAGAGCGTCCTGATGAAAGAGGCACAGGTCTTCTATGATTCCTACGCTGAAGTTGTCGATCAAATTCGCACGTTTAGTGAGCGTAACGGGATTGCGTTAGTTTTGAATTTCGACAGCAAACCAATTGATCCGTCGAGCCGAGAGTCTGTTCTTAAGGGTGTTAATAAGGACATCGTTTATCAACGTAGTCTAAACATTACGTCCTACATCATTAAGGCAATCAACGGTGGTAGTGCAGCCAACGTGGGAATAAACCCTACAACCACCGGTACTCGCTAACGACGACTTTCTCTGGAACCACTGGGCTAACGCCGGTTGTTGTCCTGTAACGCACACAGGACAACACCGGCAAATCGCATGCTTTATTTGAATGCGTAATTGCTGATCAAATGAATACCAATCTCGAAACAATTCGACAACAAAACACGATTGCCAAACCGGTATGCGTTTCAGGGTTCGGATATTGGTCGGGACAGGATATCACGATCGAGTTTAGACCCGCCGATGTGGATCAGGGCATCACATTCATCCGGGAAATAGACGGGATATCGCACCGAATACCGGCTCGCGTTGAATATCGAGAAGAAGTGCCACGACGCACCAATCTTCAGGTCAGCTCAACACAAGTCGACATGGTCGAACATGTACTGGCAGCACTTGCCGGCTTACAAGTCGACAATTGCGAAGTTCATTGTACATCCGTTGAAATGCCTGGCTGTGATGGTTCCAGTCACGAATTCGTCCAGGCATTAAAGAATGCAGGTGTCAAAGCTCAAGACGCACCGAGGCTAGCGTTAATCGTTGAACGGGAAGTTCGCCTCGGTGATTCTGATTGCTGGATTGAAGCCAAACCACTGCCAAGCGCGGCCAACGCACCAGTGATGCTCCTTGAATACCGACTTGATTACGGGCAGGAATCTTTGATCCCAACGCAGCATTGCCGTTTAGAAATCACTCCCAGTTCATTTGTAACTCAGTTGTCACGTGCTCGGACATTTGTACTCGAGCACGAAGCCGCTGCACTCCAAGAAGCTGGTCTTGGGCAACGAGTCACCACAAACGATCTGATCGTATTTGGAAAAGACGGACCCATCGACACATCCCTACGTTATTCGAATGAATGCGCACGTCATAAGACACTGGATATGGTTGGTGATTTCGCTCTGGGCGGTATCGACCTGATTGGCGAATTCACCGCTTATCGGACAGGCCACAGACTCAATTCCGAAATGGTACGCGTCTTGCTCGAGAATCATAACATCAG
>CALKCC010000117.1 GCA_938082855.1 uncultured Pirellulaceae bacterium
ATTGTACGCCTGAGCGAATAGAGTTTTCTGAGTCTTGGGATCATTATCGGTAATGATTTTTTCTACCGCAGCGATTCCCTCCTGAGCCTTGCCCGTTTCTCCCAAACACCGAGCACGGCCGGCCTGAGCTTCTGCCACTAATGCCTGCTGCTCAGGCGTCGTCGCGTTATAACCAGCGACTTGTTCGAATTTAGCGAGTGCATCGGCAAATTGCCCTTGGCCAACGTTGGCATGCGCTAACCGCAGTGTGCCAAAGACTTTCATCTGTGGCCACGGTGCATCGGCGAGCTTTTGATAATTCTCGCCGGCCGTTTGAAACTGTCCAACCGAGAAGGCTAGATCGGCAAACAACTCCACCGCTTCGTAGTAATGAAAACTGTTGGCATATTCACCGATAAATTGAACCAGCAATGTGCCCGCGGCGTTTTTATCACCTTCTCCGGCAAGAGCACTCTTCGCATCAATCGAAGCCAGCATGAAAGCAATCTCTTCCTTCACCCATTTGTCATTGATTTCCGCAAGATTCACGCCTGCCAGTCCCGTCTTGGCTTCATTGAATTGTCCACGGCGGTATGCCGCTGCAGCCTGTAACAAATCCGCTGGAGCGTTCGCGAATTGGATTCTGAAAATCTCATTCGCTGGCAATTGGCGGGGTGTCCCATTGACTCGTATGACCACCTCGGTGCTGCTGATATTATCAATCAGCCCGCGAATCGCTTCGTTGGGATTGCTTTTCAAATAGGCCTGATCGTTGACCTGCCCAAACGCGGGTTGAATCAAGAACAAAAGTGACAGAGTCGCACCTAGTACGTGAGTCTGAATTCGTTTCATCATGCTTCTATTTCTTTCACCAAAGCTAAAGAGCTGTTGATTATTCTCGTGGTATCTAAAGTTTCTTCACCCAGAAATACAAAATCAATCCAAAGGCTGCGAAAATACCGGCCAGAGAAGCAATCAATAATGCATTGCTTGACGAGCCTTCGTCTTTTTTCGCCGGAGCCACTGTTGGTTCCAGTCCAGGTATTTCAGTATTTACCGTTGCCAGCGGCGCATCCGAGGCACCGGCTAAGCCTTCTTCCGGCTTGCCAAGTTCTTTCTGAATAGTTCGCAATAAGCTATCAAAGCGAGCTGTGAATTCTGTGCCGCCAAGTTCCGGGTGAATCTTATATGTATTGAGGATTTCAAGCTCGGCGTAGCCAATCAGCTTCTTGCGTTCATCCCCTTGTTGCAATTGTCCAAGTCCCAGACGTGCCAACGCGATTCCGATCCTTGATTCGTAATATTCGTTGGTAAATTGTTCTTTACCCTGAGTCATCTGGCCCAACTTACGCCAGCCCCAAACCAAATTTCCATCTTCCAGCGGCCGAGAACCAGCAATGGCATACTTAAACTGCTGTTCATCTCCGGCTTGAGTCCCCAGTTCGTTATACGTCTTGGCAGCTTCAATTTGCACAGACACATTCGATGGGGTATCCAGTAGGATCAGAGCGAGTTCACGGTTTGCTTCTTCATATTGGCCTAGCTTCTTCATCACCTGAGCCATATTCATACGAATCTGAGCCAGATATGCTTTCCCTGTCGATTCATCTTCGTTGACCCAGGTGATATCATTTTTGCCTTGCTCTGCGATGGCCTGAAACAACTGAACCGACTTATTGAAGTACGCTGTTGCCTTAGGAGTAAGAGCTCCGTTTGACTCAAAGCTGGTACCTAATCCCTGCATCGTCGATGCAGCCCAGTAACGAATGCTAAAGTCTGTTCCAGCGGTGCCGACTTCGTCCAGGAAGGTTTCAAAGCCTGCCGCCAATACATTCTTCTTTTCAGCGGTCTCTGCAGCGTTAAGCTGTTCTTCTAAGTCTCTCGCCAAAGTGAAGTAAATACTAACCAGCCGTTTCTTTCCGTCTGGTGATTCACCTACAACGGAATTTAGCTGTTGCATCACGGCTTTTGCTTTTTCAACATTACCTGCACCATCCGCTCCGCCTAACATCGACATATAACCGGCCAGTGCGGCGCGGAAAGCGGACTCGACCGTCGCAGGCTTGCTGGCAACGGGATCTTGCTTCTGGATCAGATTCAACAAACCGTAGTTTTCATTTTCCAAATGCTTGACGGCCAGAGCGGGTTGATCGACTTCTATGTAATACTGGCTGAGCGAGAGTAGGGCGGCCACATTGGAATTACTAATCTTCAATCCCGTACCTGCCTCAAGACGAGCTCCAGCCGCTTCCAGCATTTCCCCCGCCGAAGCTTTTAGCATTGGCAGGTTTTGTTCTAATTCAGCAATTCGAGGTGAATCAGGAGCTTCACGTCGAAGTGAAGTGGCCTCTCGTGAATCACGGCGGTACTGAAACCAGAGGGTTCTTCCTATCCGCAATTCTGATTCAAGCCGTTCGGGTGCTTCTTCAGGAATCTGACTGGTATAGTCTTTCGCCTTATCGATTTGCCCGGCTTCGATCATATAGGGAACTAATCGACGTCGTGCATCGTTGGCTTCTTCACTCTGTTCCCAATTTTGAATGGTGTATTCAGCAATGTCGATCAAGCCATTAACTTCAAACTGCCGCTGGTCTTCCAACGCTTCGTTGTACAGTAACTGGTAACAATTCAAAGCGATCTTGGCACAGGGAAGAGCACCGGATTCCCCGGGGTATTTTCGAGCAAGATACTCGCCCAGCACGATCGCTTCATAGTAGTTGCCACGGCTGTAATTGATAAACGTCAGGTAATAGTAGACTTCCTGCAGCGATGAAATCGGAGTTTCAGCATCGGTGAAAGACAGTGCAAGTTCATAATTTGCGACAGCTGCATTCTGGGTTTTACCGTAGTTTTGCCGAGCTTCATTAAGCTGAGCAACTAAAGCCTGCTTGTTTTGCTCATCTTGTTCGTTGGCGATGGTTTCAGGCAATGTCTTGATGGTAAATTCCATCGCCTGAGCCGATTCCATCAGCTCTTTCCCTTTGGCCAGGGCTTCGGCAAAATTCTGAGGTTGTGTTTCTTCCTCTTCGACTGCTCCGGGTAAATTCGGAATGGATGCAAGGATATCCCGAGCATCCTGTTTGTATTTCCCAGGGTATTTCAGAACTTCCTGTGCCAACTTACGAGCATCGACGTATGCTTTGCGAGCTTCCGCGTCGTTTGGTTTTTCCGCTTGGATGCCGTCGGCTTTGCCCTGATACGTACGGGCCAATTCCAACCGAAACGCATGCCACTCTTCATTGGTTAGTTCGTTGGGCCGAATTCCATCATCCCATTCCACTCCCATCGAGATCGCATCTTCAGTCTTTTCCAATGCCACAAGAGTCTTCATGTATAAGGGCATGGCTAAGTTGACAATGTTCCGAAATGCCGGAGTTTCCCGCTGGTCAATAACTTCCTGCAGATAACTCAATGCCTGTTTGGTATCGTCGATGGCCAGATAACAACGGCCTTGAGAAACCAGGGCGACAACCCCAACACCTTTTCGCCGAAAGCGAGAAGCAATGGAGTCATATTCAGTGATGGCTTCCTCAAAGTTGGATTTATACTCCGGAGCATCCGAAGGATAGGTTAACGCGATTTCTTCCAGTAATTTGCTGGTGGTAATGACCAATTGCAAATATTCACCATAGAGAGCATCTCGGCGTTCGATGAGAGCCTTTTCCGTTTTGGGGTCTAGCACCTTCGGAATGGACTCTAGCTCAGCTTTCAGCTGGTCTCGACCTGACACGTAGATATCTCTGGCTTTCGTTAAAAGCTCTCGCGTTTGAACAACAAACTCAGCTTTGCGGGGCGCATTTTCTTCCTTACTCCCTTCAAACTCCACCAACTTGGCTCGCTGATAAAGTAGGTTTCCAAGTTCATTGTTGGCCTGAATCTTGAGATCTGAATCTTCGGTCGCCGCCGAAAATCGTTCCAGAAGTACTTGGGCTTCAGCAAACTTTTTATCGCGTTCTGCACCATTGCCTACATTTCGAGCACCACTGAGGATGACCATGGCTCGTTCCATGTCCATTTTGGCACGGAACTCGTCGGACAGCATTCCTTTATCAACCTGCACATCCAGGTAGTATTCCGCTAGCTCGTAATACCGCAGGTTTCGTAACTCCTGAAGAAACTCACTGGCAGGCTCTTCTGCCTGAATTCGGAGAGGTGAGTTAAGAGCAACGGCGAGCAGCAGTAAATAGCTCAGTCGCTTTGTCATTGTTGAGAAATCCCTGGTTGCGCTTTTAACAGAGTGTCAAAGACTTATGAATGCCCTAAGTCTAGTTTGACTGGTTACTCCATTCCGATTAATTGATAAGCCGATTTGGCAACTGAAATCTTCGTCTTAGTACCTGTGATTCCCCACCACAGAAATCGAAGTCAATTGCCATGCTACTAGCCTATTAATATCTAGGTACTGATTCAAGTATCTAAACACTATAGAAAGAACATGAGTCGAGCTGGAAAGTACTCATTTTCGCATAAAATGGGCTAACACTCACACATAAACCACCCAAACTAACATCAGCATGGATTTCTGCTAACAAAAGACACTTTGAGTGACCACAGGATGGGCAGGTTTCATTCGACTTACAACTCATTAACGGAGCTAGCGTAGTGACTCCTCTTTCAATACGTCAACATTGGCAGTCCACCACAAGACATCGTTAGCATGACAAGCTAATTGGCCGTTCCATTTCCTCGATTTAGGACTGCATGCTAGAATAGGAAAAATACTCTTTTAATCAGTTCAATACCTATGGTGCGTTTTCGATCATCTAAAGAAATTGCCGAACAAGGGCAGCGTCAGGGGCAGCGTAAAGCTCCGCCGAATTACTTTTCCCGGCGTGTTCAGTACAAACTGCTACTGATGGTCGCGGTATTGATGGGAGTTGTGTTGACCATTGAAAAGGTCGCCGACCCAGCCTTCTTTAGCTTCTTCGGAGATCCTCAGGCTCCGTCCAACGTTAATTCGACCTCGACAGACGCCAATCGTCCGAATGAGACACTGAGCGAACCGCTTCTGGCTCGTTATGGCGTCTTTGACACCAGCCTGTTTTCACAAACCGACCTGGATGTTCATCAGACCTACCTCGATCTGTGGGATGTGATTTTCAAACGACTCACTTACAGTCAACGAAAACTTGTGTTGTCAACATTACATAAAGGAAGACAACAAGTCACACTCGACGATGAACACAAAACGACCTGGTGGGACCTCTATCAGGAAATCGACGAGCTATTTCAAAAATACATGCAACAGGTTCTGCTTTCACTCAACACCTCAGAGAATGCCTTAACCGATGCTCAGAAGGCACGAGGATTGGCGGTGGTGGCAACCATTCGTCAGCAGTGGAATGAACGATACCGTAAGGCGTTTCTGGAAGTACTTGAATCGGATGCAAACACCAAGCAATTCGAAAATGAATATGCCTTCACTCAACAGATCATCGATCAACTCGCTCTGTCGATGCTCAAAGACCATTCCCTGTTTTCCAACGAAGATGACATTGCCTGGTTTCGAATGCTTGAGCGATTACAGCAATACGACTATCCAGTGATCAAATCCAATTCAACTGCACGAGTCAGTGCGTTAGAACTGGGCACACAGCAGCCTCAATTCCGGGGACACCTGGTAACTGTTCGAGGAGAAATCCGCAAAGCCTATCGCGTCCAGGCACAAAAGAATGATCTGGGAGTGGAACAGTATTATGTGATCATTATCAAACCCACAGGAGGAACACTCGTTCCATTTGTCGTCTATAGCCTTGAAGCCCCCGCTAACTTCCCGCACCTTCCGGATAAAAACCTGGATGGCCAAACCAGAGACATGAGTGACGTGGTTGAGGTAACCGGCTATTTCTTCAAATCTTGGGCTCATCAGGGCGGTGACGGCAAAATGCATTCCTCGCCACTTTTATTAACTAGAAATTTCGATTGGTTCGAAGGCCAACGTCTGGAAGCTGCCGCAGCCGAAACGTCGCTTGCCGACTCAATTCCCACCTGGGTCGTATTCACCATTCCACTGACCATCGCCATCGTAATCACCGTCGGCGTGTATCTAGCGAGCATCTGGAACAGCAATGATTCGAACAAGAGAAATTCATCGGAAGCACGAGACGGTGAGCTTGCCTTATTTAATGAAGAAGAAGTCGGGCCAACAGTTCTGGAGTCCTTAAAACAGTTATCTCAACAAGAATTGCCCGAGGTTACCGAAGAGTTGCAACCTGAAGAAGCAACAGAAG
>CALKCC010000118.1 GCA_938082855.1 uncultured Pirellulaceae bacterium
GGACCCGGATGTGATTCTGGTGGGGGAAATGCGAGACCTGGAAACCATTGAGGCCGCTATTACTGCGGCGGAAACCGGACACGTGGTGTTTGGTACGTTGCATACCAACAGTGCTCAAGGAACGATCAACCGTATTATCGATGCGTTCCCCGGAAATCTGCAGGACCAAATTCGGACTCAATTATCCACTTCGATTATTGGCGTACTGGCCCAAACATTGTTACCTCGAATCGGTGGCGGACGTGTGGCAGCCTATGAAACGCTACTGGTGACACCTGCGATCGCCAACCTGATTCGTGAAAATAAGACCTTCCGTATTAATTCTGCGATTCAGACGGGAGCGAAATTTGGCATGCAATTAATGGACGATGCATTATTCGATCTTTGGAAAAAAGAGATTTGCATTGTAGAAGACATCCTCACCAAAGCTCATCGCCCTGACGATCTGGCAAAACGAATTGTTGCGGCGCAACAGGGATTGGAAGCGCCACGCACAGGATTAGAAGAAGAATAAATTGATTGGCTCGATCACCATTGATCACCTAATAACACATTGAATCGCTTGAATATAAAACAGGCAGCATAAGAGAATCGGACTATGGCAAGACAACTCGGTCAAATCCTCGTCGACATGGGATTCATCGATGACGATCAGCTGGAAATGTTGGTCGAAGAACAGGCACAACAACCTGGCGTAAAAATCGGTAAAGTCGCCGAAGACATGGGGATGATCATCGATACCCAGTTGGTGCAGGCGTTGGCCGAGCAATTCGATATGCAGATCGTGGATTTAGGTGAGATCCAGGTCAACGAAGAAGTGCTGGACGAAGTTACCGAAGCGATGGCACAGATGTATCAAGCCGTGCCCATCCAGCTAAATGGCAATACGCTCACGCTGGCAACAGCCTCACCTGAAAACATCACCGTCGCCGACGAGTTACGTACGTTTCTGGGACGCGATATCAATCTGGTCGTATGTACCCAGCATGAAATTGAAAAGATGCTGGAGGAGTTCTATGACTCCGAACGTGAAACGATCGAGCGGATTGTCGCCGATTTGGCGGATGACATTGCGCTCAAAGAGCAAATTGATGCCTTGACCAGCGGGCCTATCGACCTGACCAGTGCGGAATCTCTTGCCGACAGTGTGCCGGTCAGAAAACTGCTCAATATGGTCCTGCTGCTCGCCATTAAGGACCATGCGTCCGACATTCACTTCGAACCTTTTGAAGATGAATTTCGCATCCGAATTAAAGCCGATGGTGTGTTGTACGAAATGGTTCCACCGCCAAGGCACCTGGCGTTCGCCATTACCACCCGTATTAAAGTGATGGCCAATTTGGACATCGCCGAACGCCGTCTGCCTCAGGACGGTCGTATTGAACTTGTTGTCGGTGGCCACCCGGTTGACCTGCGAGTAAGTGTACTTCCCACAATGTTCGGTGAGTCAGTGGTCATGCGAGTATTGGACCGAAGTGTTGTCTCACTTGATCTCGGCAACGTTGGCATGGACGAAAGAACGATTGACCAATTCCGAGAGGTCATCGAAAAACCAAACGGCATCGTTTTGGTTACCGGGCCAACCGGTTCAGGTAAAACCACCACGCTCTATTCTGCCTTATCAGAACTCAACACCATTGACGAGAAACTGATTACCACTGAGGATCCGGTGGAATATGACATTGATGGGATCATTCAGGTACCTATTAACTCGGAAGTGGGAGTGACCTTTGCTTCCTGCCTGCGAGCGATCCTACGACAGGACCCCGATAAAATTCTAGTCGGTGAGATTCGAGATATTGAAACCGGGGAGATCGCAGTTCAGGCATCTCTGACCGGTCACCTTGTCTTCAGCACACTCCACACAAATGACGCCCCGAGTACCATCACTCGTATGAAGGACATGGGCATCCCAACCTTTATGATCTCGGCTACCGTCGAGGCCATCCTCGCACAACGACTCGTCCGCCGAATTTGCAACAACTGTCGGGAAGAGATTGAACCTTCGGACGAAGTAATCGCTCAGCTCGGTTTCACCAATGACCAGGTGGCAGAGAAGCAGTTTTATCGAGGTAAGGGCTGTGACCACTGTAACAATTCGGGATATCGAGGTCGCGTAGGATTGTTTGAACTCATGATCCTCAATGACCATTTGCGTGAAATGATCATGCAAAATGCTTCGACTGATGACATGCGAGAGCAAGCTCGGAAGTACGGAATGGTGACGCTACGCGATGCCGGACTGAAGAACATGTTTGAAGGAATCACCACACCTGAAGAGGTAATCCGAGAGACCATTGTTGATGGATAATCCTGTACAGGACGGCATCAAATCCGGATAGTTTTCCTGACGAAACTCGGATTCCTGCCTACAATTAAGAACTGAACCAAAAACTTCGTAGAAGCCCTAATAGAGTAAGAGAATGCCAACATATCAATTCGAAGCGTTGGACCCTACAGGACAGGTCATTCGTGACGTTATCGATGCGCCTACGGAGGAAGAGGCACATACCACCATCCGCCAGATGGGCTACTTCGTTACCAAACTCAATGTAAAAAAGAGTGCGGCCGATGGTGCAGCTGGTGCCCGAGCGAAACGTAAGAAAACATTGGCCATTGGTGGTGGGGGACTCAAAGCCCTGACGACCTTCACTCGCCAACTCTCCATCCTGCAGGATGCAGGATTGCCCATTCTGCGAAGCCTGCAGATTCTGGAAGAACAGCAAAAGGGTGGCAAGCTTAAAAATGCCATTATGGATACGTGTGATAACATCGAGGCCGGTGACACGCTTAGCGAAGCCATGGCCAAATGTCCGCGAATGTTTGACCGCCTGTACATCAACATGATTAAGGCGGGGGAAGCCGGTGGTGCATTAGAAACCATCCTTCAACGTTTGGCCGACTTTAAAGAACGAGCCATGTCTCTGAGGCGTAAAGTCATCGGAGCCATGATCTATCCGACTCTTGTGATCACCATCGCCGTCGGGATTCTGGCCTTTATTATGGTGATGATCGTGCCAACCTTTGAAGAAATGTTCATCGAGTTTGAACTACCTCTTCCTGCCGCAACGGTCTTATTGATCAATATGTCCCACGCTATTTTCAAGCTGTGGTTCCTGTTTATCCTCATCCCGGTCGGCCTGCTGGTATTTATCATACTGCTCAGGCAGTTTAACTACGGAAAAGTCGGATGGGACTTGTTTATGCTTCAGATCCCGGTCATCGGTGCGCTGGTGGAAAAGAACTGTATGGCACGAACAACGCGAACGCTCGCCACACTGATTTCTTCCGGAGTACCTATTCTTGAAGCGCTGACAATCTGTAGGGATACCGCTGGCAATGGGATGTTTGAACGCATGTACTCCAAAGTGTCCGAAGGGATTCGGGAAGGGGAACCGATTGCTGTACCGCTCAACGCGAATTGTCACGCTATCTTCCATCCCATGGCTTTATTCTTCTGGCTGTTCTTCGGAGCGTTGGGAGGACTGATCGTCATGATTATTCCTGGTGATGGAATGCCTACGCTGGGAATGATGATTTCAGGTATTGGCTGTGTCGCGGGTGGATTGACTTATGTGTTGCGTATGCGACGTCGAATCGTTGACTCACTGATCGTGAATATGGTCGATGTCGGCGAAGAGACCGGGGAACTGGATACGATGCTTTATAAAGTGGCGGACCAGTACGACGAAGAAGTACGAACGACCACCGACGGATTAATGGCGATGATTGAGCCTATGATGATCCTGTTTCTTGGGGGTGCCGTCGGCTTTATCGTGATTTCACTTTTCGTACCACTGATTTCCTTGATGGAAAAACTGTCCGGTTAGGCAAACATGTTTTTTCGATACTTTTCACCTTGTTCTTATTTTATCTTCCACTTTTAATTTCGGAATCGAATAATATCAGTGCCCAGATTTAGATGACATCTGGGAATTCTCCGGAGACTGGAAATGCAACAACTTACCGTAAATCCGAAACCTCAAAAGCGAGGTGTAACACTCGTAGAATTGTTGGTAGTCATTGTGATTATCGGCATTCTAATCGGGATATTATTGCCTGTTATTGGTGCTGTGAGAAAGCGAGGGCAAATCACCTCCATCAATCTTGAAATTCAGAATCTAACAACGGCTATCGAAACCTACAAACAAACGTACGGTGATTACCCTCCAGATGGATCAAGTTACCGCGTTTTTGTCAGCCATGTTCAGTCGATCTTCCCTCGGATAGACCCGTTAGAGCTAAGAGTACTTCAAAGGCTCATTGCCGTTCCAGGCTCAACTGCAACATACTTGGACCCCTCAGAATCTTTAGTCTTTTTTCTCGGTGGTTTTAGTGATGATCCACGTTATCCCTTTACCGGAGACGGTGGGCCATTTAGCAGAAATCGAACTGGAGGATTCTATGACTTTTCTCCCGAACGATTGACTACTGACGGAGATAATATTTGTCGAGTCCGTATGCCTGAAGGGGCCTTCTTTATTCCCGCTGCCTCTTTGGATGAACGAGCTATTCATGGCGGATTAGGGCCAGACTATGTGCCAACAGATTCGCAATTGCAAATTCCTACAAACCCTTCCGCAATTCCAACAAGTCCCGACGGCCCTGATAGTAACTGGCAGGCTTACCCTGATACAAAAATTGACATATTCCCGTCTTACTTACCTCCCAATTGTGACGTGCCATATGTCTATTTTGATTCACGTACATATATAACTCGAAACCAATATGGCTATCCGCAATCTGGGCATTACTTAACTAGTTTCCCGATGCATCCATCTACCGTGAGAGGGTTAGCTCGACCTTATCGATCAGATAATAAAATTCCACCAAGAGTTGAAGATCCATATCCGGCAAAATTTATTAGTGATGACGGATTTCAAATTATTTCTGCAGGTGTCAATAACGACTATGGAATCTGGTCTGGTTCTGCGGTTTGGAAACACTTCCCATTGGGGGACGGATTTGAATCTGGAGACTTATCAAACATCACCAGCTTCAGTCAAGGAGTGTTGGAAGACGAATTGCCTTAACAAACGTCAGTCCCTGTAACTCTCTATTGGGATTGATGACATGAGTCTATCGAAGTTATGAAATCATTTGAGACAAAACGACGATGCCGAAGTCGCCAGCGATTTGCAAAGAATATACACCATGCATTTACGTTGATTGAACTTCTGATCACTATGGCAATCATTGGATTGCTCACCAGCATCTTGTTAGTTACTTTGTCTCGAATTCAGCTTCAAGCCAAGCAAAAACGTACGCAGCAGCAAATAAAAAAGATCGACCAACTAGTCCGCCCTCTCTATGAGGAGTTACTAACCACCCCTCTTGCTGTGCAATTCGCCCCACTAGGTCCAGCACCTCCGTCAGACAATCCGAATTTTAATGACTATCTTTTGCGATTAAAGCAACGACGTTTTCAAATTCTGTGCTGTCGCAGAGAATTACTACGAATGGAACTTCCGGATCGAAAAACAGATGTCCTTACTGACTCGTATCTCTTTGCGGATGGCTCAAGGATGCAAATGCCTAGTAGATTGCAAGCTTTTCGTTCAATGAGAACGAGCCAATGGAGCACTCAATATCAAGGGAGTGAGTGTTTATATCTGATTCTGTCCACCCTCAAGGACCGTGACGTAAATGCCATTGACTTCCTACTACCATCAGAAATTGGAGATCTGGATAATGACGGCATGCCTGAAGTATTAGATGCCTTTGGAAATCCGTTAGGATTCCTTCGCTGGGCGCCAGGAATTTCGTCTCGTCCTGGAATCGATGGGTACTGGGGAAGTTGTGATCCTAGCGATCCAACAAATAATCCAGAGGGAGCTCTTGGAGATAGAGACAATGATGGCTATGACGACGCTGATGACGATAAGAACGGAGTCATTAATGACGCAAGCGAAGTTGGTATGGGAATAAATGACGATTATCGTAGCTTCTCTGCTGTACAGTCTGTAAACCCTAAACTATCTCCCGATTGGACTGATGCCGGGGGAGCAGACATTCGTCTTACAGACCGTGTTCCCACAAACGACCCCTTTAATCTATTTCCATTGATCTGTTCCGCAGGTAGAGATTCGAAATTTGGCGTTTTTGGTTTAGGAGGCCAGTCGGAGTACGAAGGCATAACGAACCAGGGATATATAGAGTTGCTAGAATTCAACTACAGATCTACGAAGTTACAACACGGCACACCTCCGTACGGGGACACAGCCTTCCAACAACCGTATGATCCATTCCACTATCATCATCCCAATACCAATAGAGAAGGTTTTCCACAGCAGTTCGGAGCATTTTTACACAACGGTATTCACGACAATATTTCAAATCACGACATCGAGGAGGCTCAATAATGTTAAACCCTCGTTTTCGGCGATATCATGGCTTAACGCTCATCGAAATACTGATCGTCATTACAATCATCGGTTTATTGACTGCCGTCATGTTGCCCTCTGTCAAATATCAATATCGCAATCGAAGCGTTGTTGAAAGCAGTCAGTTATTAAACGCATACATTGGCGCTGCCCAAAGCCGCTCTCAAAAAATAGGACGGCCCGTCGGTATTTGGATTCATCGGTTTTTGGAAGTGCCTCAGTTTCTGGCACCCTACGATCCAACACTACCAATCAGTGCCAATTACTCGATGACGATATACCAGGCGGAAGTTCCTCCGCCATATACCGGAGACATCCCCGAATCCAAAGCAAGCATACAAAACAACTGGCGGATACAGTTTGATTCAACCAGCTCATTGTTGAATTCAAACAATCCCCTCATCCGACCTGGCGACCACTTCAAAATTAGATTTGACAATCGAGGTCCCTATTTTGATGCTGTAAGACTTACACTTCAGCAAGAGGCACTTCCAATTTATCAATCTACGCCGAAGCCCATATATAGATTGCTACACAATCGTATCAAAACAGGCGCTGACATACCCCAAATAGCAACGAACAGTCGAGGTAGCCCCTTTACCATTCTCCGTAGACCTGTCCGTTCCTTTAAACCACCTCTCCATCTACCTCAAGGCGCTGTGATTGATTTGAGCGTATCTGGGGTCGGACTAAAGGGGAGCCAATTTAATACCAGCGACATCCCCACTCAAGCTCATCAGCCGGTGATAGTCATGTTTCAACCTGAAGGTGGCATCGGAAATGTCTATCTGAAAAACCGCGTTGAGCAACCTAGAGGAACTGTCCACCTCCTTCTAGGAAGTTTAGATCAGGTTAATCCTATTTCCCCATTCCTGGATACCGAAACAGAGGTTGCTAATATTATGGATCTCGATAATCGCTGGATTTCTATAAACCATCAAAATGGGCAAGTAACTTCATCGTCTCTGGATGCAATACGAAACAACCAAGTCACTCCAGAATTCAAAGTAGCAGCTTCGCGGAAACTTGTATCCACTGGCTCAGGTTTGGAGGCCAATTAAGACGATGAAATCACGTCAAAAAGGAAAGGCCGGAGTCACCATCATTGAAGTGTTGATTGCAATTGGAATTGTAGTCATCGCTCTAATGGGCATCGCTGGTTTGGTTATGATCTCCGGTGCACAATTGTCCGAAGGGCTCAAAGCCGACAGCATGAATAATCTTGCGTTAAGTGCGATACAGCGAATCGAAACTCAAGAGCTAAATACTCCACAAGATTTCTTGGTGTACTCTAACGCCAATAATAACTTTGTACCTCTACCCCAGTTTTATGGAATCAATCGTATTGATGACAACGGTGATGGTACGCCAGACGACAATGGCGAATTCGACTTGTGGAAGTATAACGCCATATGCATTGACCCCTATTTTATAGCGACTCAAGTCACGGTAGGTAGTACCATTGCACGTAATAACGTCGATCCTGAAATTCGTAATTACATTCGACAGTTTCCCATTAGCGGGGTTGTTTCGATGCCTCGGATTACTGTCGCTAGACCTGAGTTAACCAATCCGACACGCTTTCAAATCTACACTTCGGGTGGGAACTTTCAGCCACTCAATAGCGTTTACAATATAGTAAACGATCCAAGCAGTTACGACCCAACCCTGTTCGGCCCAAATGTCGGAGCAATTACTAACCTATTCCATGCCCAAGAACTGTTTACATCGAAGGATAATCTTGCATACAGACAGGGTCAGGCAAAAACTGAATTACCTCAACAGCTTTGGATTGACTATCGTCCTAACTTGAATTCCTCAATTCCCATGAAAAGAATTGGGTTTGGGGACAAACAGAGATTAGGTGGAACGGAAATAAGTTGGATGGCCACGATTGTTCCTAAAGTAACTTCCGTAAACTCACTGCCAAATTCTGGAGCATCGTCAAATCAAGGACGAATTAGTGAAGGCTTCACAATGTCGATTGTCGTATTCCAAAACCGCGTCCTGAACTACGTCTCAGCTCTGCCTGGTCTAAGGGAGCAAACTTTCGAGGTTAGATTTAAGAGTAGCGGATTAACTGGTGGGCAAATTGACTTGATTGGAAGCAATTTACCCATTGCCGAAATCAAGAATGGTGATTGGCTAATGCTGGCATCCACCGGTAGATCAGGACCGCATTTTCGTTGGTATCAAGTTACATATATCGATAGTGACAGCCAGATCTTTGACGCTACAGTGACCCCAAACATTTATAGAAAATCAGCAACCATTAGGGGTACAGACTGGGATGTCAACCCAAGTCGAGGTCAAACCTATGCAACTTGGTTACCTCGAGTAATAGGCGTGTATGAAAAGGTATTTAAGTGGGAAGGGAACTCCCTTTACTAACAACAAGATAATCAGGGGTTTTAACTAAGGTCAGCTCTGACCAAACTGATCACCAAGGATTGAAAGACAATGAATAAGCGGTACAGACAACAACGTAAAGGCATCATATTACTGATAATTATCAGTATTTTAACGATGTTTATGTTAATCGGTGTCACCTACGTAGTTGTATCGGGACATTTTCAACAATCCGCTGTCATCAACGTACAGGCTGTTCAGCTTGGAACGCCTCCCCAAAAACAATTGGATTCAGCAATGTATCAAATTGTCCGTGACACGAATCATGCTGGCTCCGCTCTACGTGGGCACAGTTTGTTTGAGGACAAATATGGACATCGTGGCATACATGCTGTAATCGTAAACGCAACTCATGCCCCCGACCCTAATGACCCTGATAAGGATATTTATCCAGCAAACGGTGCTATTTTAGAGCTCAATATCTATATTCACGACATTTACGAAAATGCGCCAAGATATGTGCCTTTTGACCCAACTGAACATATCACCCTCGATACAAATTCTGATCTAACAGATCGAGGGCTGAGCATACTCAGTTTAGGAGCTCTCAATGGCCGAGTAATGACCTTCTTCGGAAGTGTCGCCAAAAACACCAGCGTCCGCATTCTAAAGTCCAACCCCAATATAATGCCGGCAGGACAGGACTCTCCCTATAACTTTACTATTCGCATTCTATTTCCAAATACCATATCCAGTTACATCGATGCTGATACATTCATCGGGCAACACATTTATGTAAATGGTCGAGACTTTAGTGGCACTGGAGGGGGCCTAAAGCCAAGTCCTGTTGCTCTGGACACTCAAACACAAATGTCGCTAAATGCATTAATGCCCATTCGATCGGCCGACTACGAATCTGACTTCGAAGCGTACCGTCAAGGCGGACTAAATGAAGGTTATGATATCCCTGATCATCAAAACATGCTTCTTGCAGGACTAATTAATAGTTCAAGTGATCGCAAGCTAAAGTATGTAATTCCCTCACTTCATCGCCCTGCCTTGTTCAATTACTGGATCCATCACCGCGATGACTTTGTAAATTCAACGCTAACAAGCAATCCGCTAGAATACAATGCAGCACTAGCCCGTACACTCAAACGAATCCTAGCTCGGCCATTCCCTTGGGAAAATCCCAATTTTACTGGAGGTAATGAGTT
This sequence comes from uncultured Pirellulaceae bacterium, assembly GCA_938082855.1. Lineage (GTDB taxonomy): Bacteria > Planctomycetota > Planctomycetia > Pirellulales > Pirellulaceae > UBA721. The sequence goes on from CALKCC010000118.1 coordinate 9,950, forward strand.
ACTCACCATATGGGAAGTACTACGTGATACAGGCAGCACAACCGGTCGTCCAATGCCTGGGATAACCGGCTTTGACGATGATGGGAACGGGATTATTGACTTCTTCGACTTAAACGGAGATGGAGTTTGGCAACCCGGCTATGAACCGATCGATTATGCCGAGTTATTTTATGTGGATAATCGCGCTACCACCCCAAGGATACTGGATAATCACAAGGCGTTCAGACCTGACAAAAATGTTTTCCCTTGGGATATTGATAATGATGGTGACGGCATTCCAGATAGCATCTGGGTTGATCTCGGATCGCCAATTCAAACAGATAGTTCTGGCAGGCAATATAAAGCAATGTTTGCCATTCTCTGCACAGATCTAGATGGTCGACTGAATCTAAACGCTCATGGCAACCAATCTCAATACCTCGCCTCTCACCTTAGAGATGGTAATGGAAACCTGCTGATTCAACCTCGAAACAGAGGAATGGTAGTCGCAGGTTCTCTCAATACATCTCTCTTCCCACGTGGTGTTGGTTACGGCCCCAGCGAAATAAACCTACTCGGCAGCTTACTACCCAATTCACAACAAGGTATTCAGGATTATCGAAACCTCTTGAACGGATCAAATTTTAGGAACGGCCGATATCTCAACCAATTTGTAGGTAAACAATTCCCCCCGCGTGATCCAGAAGATCACCCCCCATTTAATGGCTATCCTAATAATTACATTTCTAATCGCTATTCATATTTCCAATCCACAACTGATATTCATGGTGAATTGGCTCGAGGTATTAATACAGCAGGTAATTTAGTCAGTGAAGTAGCACAATCCAGTCCGAATTCCGGACCGCGTGACACGATTACAGAAAATCCATACGAAACAAACCTTGTTTTCCCAGATGGATCCGATGAACCATTCCGACCCGAAGAATTAGAAATGTTACTTCGGTTTCATGATCCGGATCAACCATTTTATCTTGATCCGGGGCAAGACAACCAATGGGGCATTGCAACAATCGATGACGATGGGAATGGAATCATTGATGATGTTTCAGAGGCATTAGCTCCAGGATCAGATGATTTCGTAAGTCGTGCTAATGGAAATTCTAGGCTTTTTGAATTAACCGAAGCCTTTACCACCGGAAGTGATGTTCAAGCAGCTGCTAATCGAAGATCTGTCACACATGCGAGCTTTGATCCCCCCATTCCTAGTGTTCAGATTCCAAGACATCTGAGAAAAAATGCGAACATATCAGATGGTGCACATGCTGCGCAACTTTTACGTGCCCGAATTCTACAGGAAATGGGAGGATATAACGCGGCGTTAATTGGAAAGACTCCTGTGCAGTTAGAATATGAACTCAATCAGTTAATGCAGAAGAGAACTCCTGGACCAGATGGTCAAATCGGAACAAACGATGATGTGGTAACTCCACTAATCGACATTAAGGTCTTTGATGGTCTAAAAATGGACATTAATCGACCTTTTGGTAATGGATTAGATGATAACAATGACGGAGTCGTAGACAACTATTCCGAAGTATTTCTCGACTTAGACGGCGATCGTGAATTCGATGATTTAAGCGGCGACGGAGTGATCGATTCTAGAGATATGCGAGACTGGGAACCTTGGCATGCATTTCCTGGTTGGCCCAACGTTTTCTTCGACCGAGATAATGATGGCATTTCCGGACCAGATGATGTGGAAGTAGACGCTGATCTTGCTCGCTTTAATTTCGCGCGTCAGCTTTATACCCTAGCCTTAATTTTCAATGAACGTGATGGGGGTAATCAGTTATCTTACCCAACCCTTGCTGGCGATCTCACTGAAGATATGGCTGAAGACGAATTTGGTGATCTTGAGTTTCAATTCCATTGGGCACAATGGGCTATCAATGTCGTAGATTTTCGTGACCCAGATTCCAGCATGACTGCCTTTGAATTTGATATCAATCCATTCAATGGATGGGATGTCGATGGTCGTATTGGAACAACCCAACAGCCCTCCCCCGACGATAACCATCCCGACCGCCGAGTCGTCTGGGGATGTGAACGTCCAGAACTCCTCATCTCTGAATCAATCGTTTTTCATGATCGAAGAACCGAAGATCTCGATAATGAGCAACCCGAACCAGCAGGAGCACCAGCAGCTCAATTGGGTCAAATGGGTGAAATGGATTATGACCAAAGATTACTACCTCGTAGTGGTGCATTCTTTGAACTTTATAATCCTTGGTTTAACCCTACTTCAGATACCAATTCGCCAGCATCAGGTTCCTGGCATCCGCGAGAATTCTATACGAACGATGGTCAACTACAACTCAATAAGAGATCTCTTCATAAAAATGAAAACGGTTGGTATTCCCCTGTCTTTCGTATGATAGTTGTTCAAGGTGATGGTGGAGACGATCCAGATCAATACAAAGATCCCGATGCATACAGAAATCAACACAAGCCAAGTAATAATCAAATACAACGCGCCATTTACTTCACAAACAGTAAAGAGTTAGATCAAAACAGCAAAATCGAAATTCCAACAGGTGCAGGCCACGGAAAGGAACAGTTTTTTACTTCTCTAAGCACCAACGGCCTCCGAGGAGGACAATATGCAATCATCGGTTCCAGTGGTTACCATTCGGGACAAATAAATGGAAGAACGTATTATGACACGTTCATTGGCCGGAGCGAACAAGCCTTGGGTGGACAAGGTCCAGGGCAGGCAGGACAGGACGCACTTAAGTACGATGCTACGCGCCGCATTAGATTGATTCCTAACCATCCATCGATTCAGGCTAGATTATTAAACAACGGTATCTCCGACCAATTCCACGGCGACAACGTAATTCTAGATTCCAACGGGATTGAAGTACCTCGTACGAACGTTCCAGTCATTGGCTTACCGATTAACTATCGCCAAGGAAACGGTGGTGTAAAACGCAAATCTCTAACATTAACTGAGCCTATTGGCGGTTACAATCTCCCCCAAGCTGCCGTGAACGGCAATGATGGCGGCGAATTGGAACTTAATCCCCCGGCGGATTTACCATTAGACAGTCAAGCCGATGATCGCTTAATGACGAACGGCACTATTCCTAAATATGCCATGGTGCACTTACAACGGCTCGCAGATCCGTTGCGAGCATTTCATCCCAAAACCAATCCGTATTTGACGATGGATTCTTCCAGTATTGATGTGATAGCATTCAATGGACTAGGCGACGATTCAAATTGCCGGTTTACTACAAAAAGGCCTTATCATCTCGACGATAGCGTGGGAGTAACAGACCCCTATGTAGTCTCATCGCGGCAACGCGGAGACCAAATAGCTAACAACATTGTTTGGAAATATGAACCAAACACTAACAATATACGACCGGAACAACAACCTCTACCTCCAGTAGCCAACATTCCACGGGTACTGCAAGGTGCACAACATTTCAAGTATGACCTAAAAGCCACACTCGGATTTCTCAATAGTGGGTATGGCCTCCCTCGCACGGACGGAACTCCCAACGATGGTAAACCATTTCCAATTCTTCTATGGAACAACCGTCCGTTTATCTCCAATCTGGAAATGATGCAAGTTCCGTTTAGTCGATCATCCAGACTTCTTCACGATTTCGATATCAAAGATCAAAATATAAACGATCCATATGATCCCGGCTCTAAAAGAATTGCCGGACAGTTTCCTCATTTGATGAATTTCTTCAAATTCGGAGACAACCATGGAAATTGGTATCACCTGTTAGAGTACACAGAGACACCCAGCCAATTCGATGGTGCGTACCAATACCTTCATCCCAAAGACTTCAATCAGGCCAATTATGGTACCGACGAGTTATATGCTCCGTTTAATAAGGTCTCCAATTACCGAGATCCAGGGAGGATTAACCTAAATACAATTTTTGATCCAAATGTATTCATTGGACTTATGAACGGACACGGAGCACAACGAACAAATTACTTGAGTTGGATCAAATCACGTCAAGGTTTTGATGGTAATTTCAGAGATATCATTTCTTTTGATAACAATGTCCCTACACTGTTCAATAATCCCTTACGACCCGCGGCGAGTGTGGATATGGTTCCATTACGAACGATGGTACCATCAAGAAATGGCGGAATTGGGGACGTGGAACGTGGGGTGGATCTAACACTTTTAAGAAGTACTGACGATCCGGCGAAACCGATATGGATGGAAGATGATTACTCTGACAACGCGCGAAATGTTTCTCGAAATGCACCATTCAATTATCAAAGTCTCCAACGAATGGGGAATCTGGTAACCAGTCGCTCGAATGTATATTCCATTTGGATGACCGTTGGATACTTCGAGGTCAAAGCTGTACCTCCTAGCACATACTATCCCGATGGATACGAATTAGGTTTAGAAGTAGGTGCCGAGAGAGGCCAAACAACTCGTCATCGGGCCTTCTATATCATTGATCGCAGCATTCCGACTGCCTTCGAGCCTGGACGGAATCACAATACCGATAAAGCCGTATTGTTACGACGATACTTGGAGTAGTTCCAATTAGTCTTGGCTGAGGATTTTAGTTGACTCAAGAGGGAATTAAACTATCGTTGATAGCGATAAACTCTCTTCTCATGGAGCATGTCCGTGTCCTCGGATTCCAGCAGTCATTTCGATTTAGTCCCGATGACGGGGCCTGCTGCGCATTCAGGTCGTCCTGAGATGATGAGCTTCTCTCTGAGCTCAGAAATCCCTCTGCCCGACGTCGAACAATTACCCGTCGTGACCGAACATTCCGAGGATGATTCAGCTCCACCTATAGATGATCAGGGCTTCCATGAAACAGTCGGAGCCAATCCCAATCAGCCCATGCGGATTGGTTCCATCTGGCTGGATGGCGAAAGCCTGATGTGCTCCTGTCCGGACTGCCTGGCTCCAGTCACCATTCGCCATTGGTTGATGGTTGCCGATTGCTGGAATTGTGACACCGCGGTGTTGCTCAGTGCCGAGCAGGAAGCTGCTATTGAACAGCTACTAAAGAAGTCCGGCGCACCCGCCCCCTCGCGTCCTCAGAAGCAAGAGACGACTCAGGCCACAGCCCTACCATACTACCCAGCGGCCAACCCCAGCGAAGCAGCCTCACGACTGCGAACCATGTTGGTCTATGAAGATAACCTGCATTGGGCGCGTCGAGCATTTAACCAAACTCCTGCCTGGATCGTTAGCCTTCTGGCTCATGTTGTTGCTCTCATCATTCTGGGGCTTTTATATGACACCGAAGAAGATTTGGGGGAATACATCACGCTTTCTGTCGTGGTTGGAGATCAGGACACCGAAGGCGGTGCCGTCACCAATTTAACGCCAGATGCGGAAGAGAATTACGAATTACCTCCACCCGACAATATCGACCCTGACAACCCACTGGAGATGGAAAAGGTAAATCAGGATCGCGAAGCAGCAGAAGAATTACAAAAGGACTTTGATACCGATAATCCGAATCTTCCGGATATTGATTCGGTAAAGAGACGAATTAATGAAGCCACCGGAACCAACAAGACCATTCTTGCTCGTGACCCCCGAGTCCGGAAACAGGTCGTCGCTCGAGAAGGCGGCACGTCTGCCACAGAAGCAGCTGTAGCCCGTGGCTTGGAATGGCTGGCCAGGCATCAGGAACCGGGCGGCCACTGGAGCCTTCACCGATTTAATGCTCATCCCGGTTGTACGTGTCAGGATCCCGGTCGAGCCATCACGGATGCCGGAGCCACTGCACTCGCTTTATTACCGTTTTTGGGCGCGGGCCAAACACACATTGCTGGCATTTATAAAGACCAGGTTCGTGCCGGACTGGACTATCTGCTGGACAATCAAAATGTCGATGGCGATTTGAGCGCCGGAGCAAGAGGAAACACTCGCATGTATACTCATGGTCAGGCTGCCATTGTCCTGTGTGAAGCTTACATGATGTCTGGAGATCAACGGCTAAAACAACCCGCTCAAAATGCAATCACGTTTATCATTGCCTCGCAACATCATGAAGGTGGATGGCGGTACAACCCTGGCCAAGCCGGCGATACCAGTGTGGTCGGCTGGCAGATTATGGCTTTACAATCGGCCAGAGCGGCAGGACTGCAAGTACCTAACAGTGTTCTACAAAAAGCCAACAATTTCCTGAATATGGTGCAAGCCCCGAATCAACTCTATGCCTATCAACCTCGCATGAGTCCTACCCATGTCATGACAGCCGAAGCTATTCTCTGTCGCTACTATTTAGGTCATGGAAGAAATGCGGATACGATCGATACCGGCATTAATTACCTAGTGGACAACCACTTACCTCGCCAAAGTCAGATGAACATTTACTATCTGTACTACGGTACTCAGGTCATGCATCACTATGGCGGTCCTGAATGGGATCTTTGGAATGATCAGATGCGTGAACTATTGATCGAATCTCAGCAAGTCGATGGGCACCGCCGAGGTAGCTGGACACCTAAAGAGAATCACGATCGGCAAGGTGGGCGTCTTTATGCAACAGCCATGGCCGTGTGCTGTCTCGAAGTGTACTACCGACACTTACCCATCTTTCGCAAGTTTGAAGTCAAATAACCTGCTGGTGATCTCTACTGCTACTTATTCCCTTTGAGGAAATTCGGTGGCTTAAATTCCACTGGGTTGTCATCCGGTTTATTGTCGCCGTTGGGGTTCAAATTGAGTTCACCGGCGTTTGGATTACCAAGATTTACATTGTTACCAACTTGCCCTCCATTAGGGTTTACTAATGCATTTCCGTTTCCGGCTGCATTGTTCGCTTCGACGGCCTTCTCAATTTTGAGCTGTTCGACCTGAACCGCGTCATTCGTTGCCGACGAGACGTCCACTAATAAATATCCCGACCAGAAAAATGGGTGCGACGTATCAATGGGAACTTCAAAGCCACGAGTACGTGGTTCTTTCCCCACTGCAGATTGACCTGTGCGAATGGCGTTAATGGACAATTGCCAAGCCTGGTCGGCGGGCAGCTCTCGTGATTTCTCCAAAAAGCCACCCATCAACTTATAGGTCGACTCGCCTCCAACTCGCCATCGACTCAGCGCCACCGTACGTGACCCACTTGCCAAGAGCCCAATTGAAGCCAGAAACAGCTCATCGCCATTGGCGTGTTGCTTCAAGCTAGCGTCCACTCCGGTTTTGAAGCCCGGTAAACATACAACATCACAATGGCTCCACGGAATCTTCATCCAGTCGTTCAGGGAACTGCCATTACGTTTGGGAGTCACAGACCAATCATAACCACCAC
>CALKCC010000119.1 GCA_938082855.1 uncultured Pirellulaceae bacterium
TAGGTTGTCGCGGCGCACCGGTGACACCAAACTGAGTCCCCATGGCCATCGGAAATGGGTCATCAAAGATCAAGGTTGGATTGCCAGCACCGACGTGCGTTACCAGATTATCCATTTGTGGATCAGTCAACGACGAAGGCATAACGGCCACCAAGACATCAAAGTCTTCACTATCAATAGGAGCATCTGGAGATACAGACACCACTTCGTATTGTTTTTTGAGCTCCGTCACGATCTGCCACTCGTTACTTCCGCTAATTACATTCGCATCTGTGTTAAGCACACCAACCGTTTGACGTTCTTCCTGTGCAACGGTCTGTATCGATCGAGTCAACTCATACTCGACGGGAATACCCTTTCCAAAAAATGGAATCACCACTTTGTCATGGCTACTAATGACTACCGCACCGAGAAATACTTCGGCCTCTTGTTGCCGACCATCCACTTCGGTCATCAGCTGCATCGGCGTAATCCCAAAGTGCCGAGCCTCATTCGCCGCTTCGCTAAACGGTTCCACATCAACGATTCTCACATCAAGCTTTCCACTGCTTAGCTCTTCGAATTGCCGCAGTAATCCGGAAAGTTGCTTGCGCGTTTCTGTATACTCTCGCGGGACTTCCGGGCTAAGGTAGGCCTGGATTTCAATTCTGCTATCGGATTCGATTGAATCCAAAATCATGTGACTTGCCGGGGTGAGGCTAAAAAGCTTTTCGGCCGTCAAATCGACACGAATTGCAGCTACTCCCGCCCAAATTGTCACACATACCAGTACAACAGCCAAAGACACCGTCCGAATCCCATATTGGATTCCTATGTCTGCCTGTTTGCCTGAAGGCCATAAGCGTTTGGACATCACGACCAAATTTAGATAGAGCATGACCACGGTCAGGCTAACGAAATAAAGCACTCCATCAAATGGCACGACGCCCATGCCAAAATCCTGAAATTTACGAGACAAGCTGAGCGATTCAATCGCCTCTCTCGCTCCTAAGAAACCAGCTGCTGTATCAAGGAAGACCGGTACTCCACAGAATGCGATCCCGAGTACAAAAGCTACGGTCATGCTGGTTGTCAGCATCGATGCCAACATACCTGCAGCAAGTAAAGCGCCGCCTGCCAACCAATATCCAAAATAGGTTGATGCGAGTAGGCCAAAATCAGGTTCACCGATAAAGACCAAAATAATGACGTGCGTCATGGACGAAAGTAAAGCTAACGAATAGACCGCTAAAACGCTAAGGTACTTCCCTAGTAAGATTTCCAAGTTGGTTGCAGGTAGAGTGTAGAGTAACTCATCCGTACCACTTTTCCGCTCGTCAGCCCAAACTCCCATCGTTAGGGACGGCACGAAAAATAACAGTAGCAGCGGAAACCACTCTGTTAACTGATCTAATACAGGTTCATTTGCTGTGAAGAATTCAGCATCAAACCCCATCGCGCCGCCAGCCACTACAAACACCACTATAAACAGGTATCCAAGTACTCCTGAAAAGTAGCTGGATAGATTACGAATCAGAATCGGCCAGATTACACCAGGTCGAATATTCATTGATTAGTCCTTAAATCCTTCGGTATCAAAATGGCGATGCCAGTTTACTATTAGACGATGTTAAGTCTCGGAAACGCTCTTCCATCGCAGACCCATCTGTTCCCAATTCTGAGGTAGCGCCGTCGAACACAATCGTGCCATCGTTAATGAGAACAATTCGATCACAGACAGCATGAACTTCCTGCAAGATATGGGTCGACAACAGGACGGTCTTGGTTTCGCCAAGTGTTGTAATCAACTCTCGTACACCATGCACTTGATTTGGATCCAAGCCACTTGTTGGTTCATCCAAAATTAGAACATCCGGGTCATGCAAGAGCGCCTGAGCCATTCCGACTCGTTGACGATACCCGCGAGACAGTTTGCCGATCGCTTTTTCCCAAACGTCAGAAAGCATGCAAGTAGTACGTACATACTCCATTCGTTCGGCGAGTAAGTCAGCCGGCATTAACCGAGTCCGCCCTACATATTTCAGGAAGGACCGTGGAGTCATTTCAGCATAGAGTGGACCATTTTCAGGAAGGTATCCTAAGATCTCCGCGGCCTGCAAACGTTGATGTGATACGTCAAAGCCCCCGATGAGCGAGCGTCCTTCACTGGGAGCAAGAAATCCCGTGAGCATCTTCATCGTTGTGGATTTCCCAGCTCCATTGGGGCCTAGAAATGCACAAACCTGCCCGCGAGGCACGCTGAACGATACGTTTCGTGTAGCTGCAAAGTGGCCATAGAATTTACTTAGACCAACAGCTTCGATCATGGCTTGCTGATTGGTCTCAGCGTCTTCTGCCTGATTAACATCGCCTTCTGCGGGCGATTCGTTATCCGCCATTTCAATCACCTAATGTTGAGGAATACAATCACATAGATGGATAGTAAAAATGTGATTCTAGCCACGCCGATTTAGCGTGTAAAGTTACCAAACTCGTTCACCAAACGAGGAATTGTTATCGGAGTTTCCCCCAAATTTCTTCCAGCACTGAAAATGTGAATGGATCATAAATCTCCAGTTCTGCTGCTACGAATGGAAAGAAGTCATTGCGATAGAAATATGCCTCTGTCGCTTCAGCAAAAAACTCTTTCTCATTAGTCGTGCCATAGTGCTTTACAGTTGCTCCAGTATACAGAAGTACTTCCTGATACTTCCCAGCCGCCATGGCTCGGTCGTAAGCCTGCTTGACCTCCTTGTGATCAAACCCCAGGATCTGATCATGGTAGGAATGTGCCAGTTCATGCAGAATTACAGCCGGATGCTTCAAAATCTGCTGGCGTGACAACAGAGAGGCAGCCCGTGGAAGGTGTACTTTTTTATGCAACCGCGGGTCATGGCCGTTGTCACGTAACCAACCAGCTCCCGGATGATATTGCATCGCCCCTAAGGTGGGGTGATGGCGTTCCAGCCAAATCTCCAAAGTCTGCAAGGTCTTCAACTGCTTTTCAGGTACGAAGATTTTGATACGTTGCAAATGATTCGCAAGCATCTTGATCGCATCTTTGCCTAATTCTGCATGCTGTCCTTCCAACAAAGATGGATCCACGTGGACGGTCCAGCCTTCCAAGTCCATCTTAACTGGATCAAATCGAACTCCTGGAGCTCTTCGTTTTTGGCTGTAGACCCATTGCCATAGTTCCTTCGAACCAAATGCATCATTCCAGCTATCGTGCCCTCGCCCTTTGATTTCTGAATATTTCGGATTCCCTCCGGCTTTCTCCAGTGCACTGACAATCGAACGGGAACGCTCTACCGTGATTGCAGTATCTTGATCACCATGCCACGTCCAAATCGGCAAATGAGCAATCGATGCAGCCAATGTGTTATCTGCTCCTCCACAAATGGGTATCGCTGCTGCGAAGAAATTGGGGCGACGTTGAATTGCATCCCACGCTCCGTAACCGCCCATCGACAATCCCATGACGTAGATTCGATTCAAGTCAATTTGATTGGACGAATTAGCCACAAACGCATCTACCAGCTCAAAAAGCGACTTCATCGAGTTGGAGATAGGAGGCATCTTGTGCGACTTTGTCGACCAGGGGACATCGACCCAAAGTTCGTCATGAGGAACCTGTCCGGCAAGAATGTACGATTCAAATCGAGAGGTTA
>CALKCC010000120.1 GCA_938082855.1 uncultured Pirellulaceae bacterium
GATCCAGCATCAACCGTTCAGGAGTTAATCACCGGTTTTGATGCCGACTATGACTTTATCGGAAATGACGGAAACCAATTCTGGGTGCTTACCGATTTGGACGCCCCCCAAAAACGAGTTATTCAAATTGACCTGAACCAGCCTCAGCGTGAGTCCTGGACTACTTTAATAGCCGAATCTGAGCATCGCATTGAGGGAATTTCCAATACCGGGGGCCGGTTCATCGTTCAATATCTTCAGGATGCCCAGAATCGAGTCTACATTTTTTCTGAAGATGGTCAGCCACAGAGTGAAGTCGAATTACCAGGTGTGGGGTCAACCAACGGATTTGGTGGGCGACGAGATGCCAGCGAGACTTTTTTCAGTTTTACAAATTATGTCACTCCCACCCGCATTTATCGGTACGACATCGAAACAGGTAAATCCGAACTGTACAAACAGCCGGATGTGGCATTTGATCCACAGCTGTATGAAACGCAGCAGGTTTTTGTCACCAGTAAAGACGGTACAAAAATCCCCATGTTCGTGACCAGTAAGCGAGGGCTGAATCGAAATGGAAAAAATCCTACGATCCTGTATGGGTATGGTGGATTCGACATTTCACTCACCCCAGGGTTTTCTGTTTCCAACTTGGTGTGGCTGGAAATGGGAGGAGTCTATGCTGTTGCTAACTTACGCGGAGGCGGCGAGTACGGATTACGTTGGCACGAAGCCGGCATGCGGGATAATAAACAGAATGTATTTGATGACTTTACATCCTGTGCCGAATGGCTAATCGATGAGAAAATTACGCAGTCAGCAAATCTTGCAATCCGAGGCGGGAGTAACGGTGGCTTGTTAGTCGGCGCATGCATGACGCAGCGGCCGGAGCTTTTTGGAGCAGCGATTCCGGCGGTCGGGGTCATGGATATGCTGCGGTATCACAAATTCACCATTGGTTGGGCTTGGGTCGGCGAGTATGGAAGTTCGGATGATGAACATCAATTCCAAACCTTGCTAAAGTATTCCCCGCTCCACAATCTACGCCAGGGTACAAGCTATCCCGCCACCATGGTCACCACAGCTGATCATGACGACCGAGTTGTACCGGGACACAGCTTTAAATTTGCCGCGGAACTACAGCATGCACACCGTGGAAACCCTCCGGTTTTAATTCGTATTGAAGAGAGTGCCGGGCACGGTGCAGGGACTCCTACCAGCAAACGAATCGCAGCCGCTGCCGACGTTTATGCATTCCTAACTAAAGTCCTCAAAAATAAACACTGGACCATCGGAGATTAGCACCACCATGCGACTTGGACTAATTAATTCAGCTTGGGTACAAGCCAACCAACCAACGCAATTTGGCTTACAGAAGACCAAAGAAATCGGATTTGATTGCATCGACATCTTTATCGACCCACTGGATGCCGATATTCAGGAGCGTCGACTGATTAAAGACGAATGCGATCGCCTCGACCTTCCGATTAAGTCGATTTGCTGCGTCGCAGTAGGGCTCATTGACTTTAATCCTAGTGTGCAACGGTTTCACCTCGAACGATGTGAACAATATCTCGACCTCGTCTATGAATATGGAGCCGATAATTTACTGTTGGTCCTAGGAGAATACATCTGGCAGCAGGAAGTCATTCCTCCTGAAGAGCAATGGAATACCGCTGTAGAACACTGTCGAACTCTGGGGGCCTATGCAGAGCGACTCGGAATTCAAATCGCTTTGGAATTAGAACCGTTCAAACTGTCACTTCTAAACAATATCGACAACATGGTACGGTTCATCGATGAAGTAAATCACCCAGCGGTGAAAGCCAACATCGACGTTTCTCATGTCTTACTGGCCGGCGATGCTCCAGAAGACATTTTGAAACTGAAAGACCGAGCCATTCATGTTCACATTTCTGATTGCGATGGAAAAGTACATGGTGACTTACCGCCGGGCCGAGGCGTCTGTGATTTCATACCCTACCTTGAAGCAATCAAGGAACTGGATTTTGACGGTACCATCTCGATTGAATTGGAGTACTCTCCTGAACCCGATAAAATAATTGAATGGGTAGAAGAGGCCTACCGTGAAACAGCTGCCCTCATGGATCAGGTCGGCTTACGAGGCTAACCACAGTCAGGCATTTCATGATCATACCAAGTGACGCTCACCTTCCTGAATTACCACAACAGCGAGATACGCCGATTGGATGCATTGGCTCTGGATTCATCATGGCTGACTGCCACTTAGTCGCCTATCGACAGGCAGGCTTCAATCCAGTTGCAATCGCTTCACGAACACCGGAAAACGCTCAGCGTGTCGCCACTCGACATGGACTAACCGCATTTGATACCTACCAGGAAATGCTCGAGCAGGCAGATATTGAAGTGGTCGACGTAGCCGTCCCTCCAGACCTTCAATTGGATGTCATACGTGAGATCGTCAAACACGCCGGGAAGATTAAAGGGGTTCTGGCACAAAAACCTCTGGGCGTCGATTATCAACAAGCCTTAGAAATTGTGACGCTTTGCCGACAGGCCGGGATTGTTCTGAGTGTCAATCAAAACATGCGTTATGACCAAAGCGTCCGCGCCTGCCGTGCCTTAATTGATACCGGCCAATTAGGAAATCCCGTCTTCGCCAGTATCGACATGCGAGCCATTCCACATTGGATGCCCTGGCAACAACGACAAGGCTGGGTCACTTTGCGTATTATGTCCATTCATCATTTGGATACGTTTCGATATTGGCTGGGCGATCCACAGAGAGTTTTTTGTAGCACTCGACCTGACCCTCGAACCTCCTTCGACCACTCCGACGGACTCTGCATGTACATTCTCGAGTATGCCGATGGGCTTCGAGCGAGTAGTTGGGATGACGTTTGGGCCGGGCCGGCGAAAGAGGGAGCGGCAAGCGATCTGGGGATTTCATGGCGTCTGGAAGGCACCACAGGGTTGGCTCGCGGAACGATCGGTTGGCCTGAATATCCCACACCGACGCCCAGCACTTTGGATTACACCACGATCGCCACCGGCGACCGTTGGTTTTCTCCACGCTGGGACCAAGTCTGGTTTCCTGATGCATTTACAGGAACGATGGCACAACTGCTAGTCGCGTTGGAGACAGGGGCGACTCCGGAAATCAGTGCAGAAGATAATCTCAAGACCATGGCATTGGTGGAAGCGTGCTATCTCTCTGCCGCTCAACATCGAGCCGTGGAGCTGGAAGAAATTCTACAATCGTGAGCCAAACCGTTGTTGGCAAACCGGTTACGACACGGCCTGACGGCCCAACAACCTAGTCAAAGGTTAGTCTTCGATTTGATGCACGAAAAGTTCATCGTGGCCCAACGTCCCAAACGTACTACTGGTGACGAAAACGGCATAGTCACCGTCAGACAACAGAGCGTTTTCCCGGCCCCAGTTTTCTACCGCAGCACGTAATTCCTCTCCGCTATCGAGTGGCATTCCCCGTAACGGGATAATCCCCCAAAACAGACACATCTGACGTAACGTACTGAGATTGCGACTCACGCCAACGGTGGGAATATAGTCGCGTTGTTTGGCCTTAATTCGAGCGGTGTTTCCGGTACGAGTTGCAATAACAACGAGTTTTGCTTCCAGACGATCTGCAATCCTCGCCGCACCGTAGACGACCGCTGACGTAACCAATTGCACGCCGTCTGCCACTTTGGGAGACGCATATTCCGGCATGTCAACCAAACTCGATTCTGTATTGAGCATGATTCGATTCATCATGGCAACCGACTCTACCGGATAGTCACCAATTGCCGTCTCTCCGGACAACATACAGGCGTCTGCACCATCTAAAATCGCATTAGCAACATCAGAAGCTTCTGCTCGTGTTGGGCGTGTGGATGTATGCATGCTGTCCAGCATCTGAGTGGCGACAATGACCGGTTTCGAATACTGCTGACATTTTCGGATGATCCGTTTTTGAGCCATCGGCGTTTCCGCGACATCAATTTCCACCCCTAAGTCACCTCGGGCAACCATCACGCCATCGGCTGCCAGAATGATTTCGTCTAATCGCTGCAAAGCTTCTTGTTTCTCGATTTTGGCGATCACCATCGCACTCGAAGCATGCTCTCTTACGATCTGTTTAAGCTCGACGATTTCCAGCGGAGTGCGAACAAAACTTAAACTGATAAAATCGGCACCCACCTGCGATGCCCAATGAGCGTTGTCATGATCCCGTGCCGTCATAGCCGGTACACTCAGTGAGACGCCAGGCAGATTAACTCCCTGTCGACTACGCACTGTGCCAGCTTCAACCACTTCACAAACTGCGTCATCATCGTCAAACTCAACCACCTTCAAGGCCACCGTGCCATCGGCCAGCATAACGTTATCCCCGACTGACAATTCCTGAATCAGTGGTTCATAATTCGTAGTGAATTCGGATGTACTATTTGACTCTGTTCCAGTAACAAATCGTATTGCTTCTCCCAGAGAACACTCCTTGGGATCCTGTATTAATTCACCTAGCCGAATTTTCGGCCCTGCAAGATCGACCAGGATTCCTACGGGCCGCCCTATGGATTCACTGACTTCCCGTACTCGATCAAACACTTCTTGATGTTCTTCTCGGGAACCATGAGCCATATTGATTCTGAATACATCCACTCCTTCAAGGATTAGTTGACTAATCATCTCAGGACTTGACGAAGCAGGTCCCAGTGTAGAAACAATCTTTGTTCGAGCTCGTTTATTGGTATTCTCTGTGGTTGCCATGCTACCCCTTTTAATTTCCGCAGAACGCGGGTGATTCATTCAGGATACCAAGTCCTTGTTTTTTTGGATACGGCAGGGTCCGCTTCTCAATCTTTCATCGCAATCAACCATGTCTCAACTACACATAGCTCAACTACGCATAGCTCATCTACACATGTCTTAACTACAATGGTTTCATGGCAACTGATCACGACATCCCCGAAGACTCTGACCACCTGACAACAGTGGCAGCTGAAGTTACTACGGATTCAGGAAAACCGTCTACCACCAAACGAGCGTTTTGGATCTCCTTCGTAGTCTGTAGCATTGCGACAGCCATCTTTTTGCTGGTGACCAAAAGTAATCGAATGCTCGATGTCGATCGCTCCGTACTTGAACAATCGCGTGCTCGTTGGGACCAGGCAGTGATTTCGGACTATGACGTCCGTATCGCAGTGACTACCTCCGGAACAGACATTTATGAAGTAACGGTTCGGGAGAACGAGGCGCAGCAAGTCCTACTTAACGGAGTCCCTCTTCACCGACGACATGCCTTCGATACTTGGACTGTCGTTGGAATGCTGGACACAATCGCCATCGATATTGAACACTGTGAAAGGTGGGACGAGGGTCGAGCTGCACCTGGTACATGTGACTTAATGATCAAAGCGACCTTTGACCCATCGACCGGACTACCTAGAAAATACATCCGGATGGAGCTCGGCCGCCCCAGTTCAGTCGGTGTCATGGATTGGGAAATCACCCGATTCAACCCTTTGCCGAAACTCACAGATACCGAGTTTGAAAACTAAGCAATAGTCACTAGCCTCAATAGTACTTAAGATGAACATCTGATTCATCTTCGTACACAGCATGCCTATCAAGGGAAACTGTAACATCGTGAACAGCTGGAATGACAAGGTTGTTGTGATCACTGGCGGAACGGCTGGCATTGGCAAATCGCTTGCAATCGCTATGCATCAAGCAGGAGCCCACACCGTCGTAATTGCTCGCAATCCTGATCGACTCGAGCAGCCAAACGATTCGTCCGAAGGTACACTGCATGCCATTCAGGGAGATGTGACTGACGATATTTCCATGCAACAGGCCGTCGATCAGATCATTGAACAGTTTGGGAAGATCGATGTATGGGTAAATAATGTCGGTAAGAGTTGTCGCGGAGAAGCAAAAACAACTTCCGTTGAAGAGTTCCGAGATTTCATCGACTTCAATTTCCTTTCAGCCGTTCGCTGCACTAATCTGGCCTTACCCCATCTGATTCAAAGCCAGGGTAGTCTGGTCAACATCGGTTCGTTGGCCAGCAAAACTGGCGGTTTTTACATGGGCCCTTACCCTGCAAGTAAATTCCCGCTAGCCGGATATTCACAGCAGTTGAGACTGGAACTGGAATCCGAGCAAGTACACGTATTGCTGGTATGCCCCGGCCCGATCGCTCGCGAAGACGCCGGAAATCGATACAAAACTGATGACCTACCTGAAAGTGCCCGTCAGCCTGCCGGAGGCGTGAAAATTAGCCGACTCCAGCCACAATTTCTGGCTCAAAAAATTCTAAAAGCACTGTCGCAACGAAAGAAAGAACTAATCCTGCCAAAATCTGCTAAGTGGTTGTTTGCTCTAGCTCAACTCTCACCCTCGCTGGCCGACTGGATTCTAAAGAGAAAGTCTAACCGGTCCTAACGGAGTCTTAACCCCGATGAAAAAACTGCATCT
>CALKCC010000121.1 GCA_938082855.1 uncultured Pirellulaceae bacterium
AATTGAAAAAATTAAAGCTACTAAAGTACTTACAGGACCACGCTGACAAAGAATTCGTTGCCGTGATTACCGGAGTCGAAAACTTTGGTCTCTTTGTGCAGGGAGCGAAGGTGCCGTTTGAAGGACTGATTTCAGTCACTGCTCTGAAGGACGATCATTACACGATGGTCACAGGTGCACACGCTTTGGTTGGCCATAGAAGCGGTAATGACTTTCGATTGGGAGACACGCTGGCCGTCAAAGTTGACCATGTCGACATGGAACGTCGCGAAGTGGACTTAATGTTCATCAAAAAACTGCTCTCAGTCGGAGGTCCTCCACTTAACCGACCACCGGCCGGAGATCGTGGGCGACAGGGGCATCGTAAACGACGCGGGACCCCCAAAAAGCGGTCCACCTTACGAGCCATCGCCAAACGCAAGAAAAAGCGACGAAGACGCAGGTAAATCGACGAAGACCCCTCAGGTTTTTTCCGGGAAACCATGTTCTCTTTGGGGGCATGTTGGATACAATACCTACGACCTAAAAGTCAGCCTCTATCCTCCGTCTGTCCGAGTCTTCCCATGAACGAAGCTGCACCTTCCAATCCAGCACAAACCGCACTCTTCCAGTGGCATGTTGAACAGAATGCGCGGATGGTCGATTTCGCAGGATGGGAAATGCCTATTCAATACACATCCATCGTTGAAGAACATCAGGCCACGCGAAACAAAGTCACCTTCTTCGATGTTTCCCACATGGGGAGACTTCGCTTTAACGGAGACGGGGCAGGAGCTTTGCTCGATCGGATGCTTACACGCAGTGTCTCTGATATGCAGGTGGGGCAGGTTCGGTATTCCCTCATTTGTAATCATGAAGGTGGAATACTTGATGACGTTTTGGTTTACCACCTGGAAACGCCGAGTGGGACGCGATACTTTCTGCTAGTCGTCAATGCTTCGAATCGCAGCAAGATCATCCAATGGATAGAAGCGCAATGGCCTGACGAGGCGGCCGTGGAATTATGCGACCGCACACTGGAAACTTCGATGCTGGCCATTCAGGGACCGAAGGCATTGGAAACGATTGAACCGCTATTGAGTATTCAGGTCAGCGGCATGAAGTATTTCCAAGCCAAAGTCACAAATCAAATGAATAAACCCTGTATCGTAAGTCGAACCGGCTACACCGGCGAAGACGGGGTAGAACTGATCATTCGTAAAGATCAAACAGCACATATTCTGCAGAACATTCTGGCTGCCGGGAGGAAATTTGATATTTCACCAGCCGGGTTGGGAGCTCGTGATACGTTGCGTCTCGAATCAGCCATGCCCTTATATGGACACGAATTGAACGAAAGCATCAATCCACTTGAAGCGGGACTCGGATTCGCAGTGTCCTGGCAGGACAGCCAGGGAAATGACCGTGACTTTATTGGCCGAGACGCATTGGCCGATCTTCAGGCAGCAGGATTACAGAGGCAACGCGTGGGCTTGCAATTGGAAGGACGCCGAGCAGCTCGAGAAGGTTATACAGTGCTCCGAGCCGGCGAACCAATTGGCACGGTAACCAGTGGAACGTACTCTCCTACGCTCGAAAGACCTATATCCATGGCCTATGTTGATCTGCAGTACGCAGAAGTGGGCACAGAGGTCGAAGTGGATATTCGAGGAAAGTCTGTGCCGGCGACAATTTGCTGCTTGCCGTTTTATAAAAGAACAGGATAATAACTCCATTCACAAAGCAATTTCAAGGATTAGGACTCAAGCTGTGAACGCTGAAGCATTACTCTATTGTGACACTCATGAATGGGTGTCTGTTGCAGACGAAGACGGTCAACAGGTTGCCACCGTGGGCATTTCGGCCTTTGCTGTAGAGCAATTAACGGATTTGGTTTACATGGAACTACCATCGGTCGGGGCAACCGTAACCGGTGGAGAAGAATTCGGTGAAGTTGAATCGGTGAAAGCCGTCAGTGCACTATACAGTCCGGTTTCCGGAACTGTCCTTGAGGTCAATGAAGGCCTGCCGGATAACCTCGATATTCTGAATTCAGATCCCTACTCGGCCGGCTGGATTATGAAAGTCAAAGTTGAGGGCGACCTGCCAGCCAACTTGCTCGACTATGCTGCGTACCAACGCCAATGCGGTGAATCCGGCTAATTGCCTCCTAAGGATACCCGCTTCATTCCTCCTGGACGGTCTTGAACATGCCTTTCACATATAATACGCCAGCCCAACAGGCCGAGATGTTGCAGGCGATTGGAGCTGGATCGATTGACGAACTGTTTCAGTCGATCCCCGCCGAAATGCAACTCGGGCGCCCCTTAGATATCCCTCCAGCGTTGGGGGAACTTGAGTTAACTTCTCATATGCAGGAGTTAGCGCGACAGAATACGGATGTCACTCAAAGTACGTGTTTTTTGGGAGCCGGCAGCTATGACCATTTTGTACCAGCGGTCATCGATACCTTAGCTTCCCGAGGCGAGTTCTATACGTCGTACACTCCGTACCAGCCTGAAGTTAGTCAGGGAAATCTGCAGGTCATGTTTGAGTATCAAACACTGATTTGTCAATTGACCGGTATGGATGTATCCAATGCCAGTCTTTACGACGGTGGTTCGGCCACGGTTGAAGCCATGCTGATGGCCTGTAGTATCACCAGGCGTCACACCAAAGTCATCGTTCTGGAATCAGTACACCCTGAATATCGCCAGATCATTGAAACGTACTTTGAAACCATTGGCACTCAGGTAATCACTATTTCAGATCCTTCGCAACTTCCCGAGGAACTGGATGAGGCAACAGCTGCCGTCCTAGTACAGTCGCCAAACTTCTTCGGCAACGTAGAGGACCTCTCAACTCTGGCCGACCAAGTTCATGACGCCGGAGCACTATTGGTTTGTAGTGTGGACCCTATCAGTTTGGGAGTTCTCCAACGACCTGGTGATGCCGGAGTCGATATTGTCGTCGCAGAAGGGCAATCATTAGGGACTCCCCTGCTCTACGGCGGACCTTACCTGGGCATCATGGCTTGCCGAGAAAAATTCGTCCGACGGCTTCCAGGCCGCATCGCTGGGCAAACGGTGGACCAGAATGGGAACCGATGTTGGGTCCTAACTCTGCAAACCCGTGAACAACATATCCGTCGTGAGAAAGCTACCAGTAACATCTGTACGAATCAGGGATTGTTTGCCCTCCGAGCAGCCATTTACTTATCTGTAATGGGTCCGTCCGGTATGCGGGATGTGGCTAATCTCTGCCTACAGAAAGCTCACTATGCCCAACAACAACTAACCTCACTGGACCGCTTTGAAGCCGTATCTGACCAACCGTTCTTCAAAGAATTTGTCGTGAGAGATAAACAGGGTGATGTATCGGGCCTGCTGGAGAAGGCCGAGGATTTCAACATTCTTGCCGGCGTCCCCTTAGGGAAATGGTATCCACAATATGAAGATTGCCTACTGATTGCTGTGACTGAAAAGCGCACACGGGATGAAATCGATCAATTGGTGGAGGTTCTGGGATCATGAGAAACACCAATGCAACACAACTGATTTTTGAACTGTCCACACAAGGGCGGACGGGAGTTCGTTTACCTGCCTGTGATGTTCCTGAACAGCCAATAGAACAGCTGTTACCAAGTAATCTTCTGCAATCAGACAGTCCTACACTTCCCGAAGTGACTGAACCTGAAGTGATTCGGCATTTCACCAATCTCTCGACACTCAATATGAGTGTAGATGCACATTACTATCCCCTAGGGTCATGTACGATGAAGTACAACCCCAAACGCAATGAACGGATCGCTGCCTGGGATGGTTTTGCCCAACTACATCCCTATCAGAGTGAAGCATCGATTCAGGGCATGCTGCAATTGCTGTTCGAATTGCAGCAAATGCTAGGAGAAATCAGTGGCCTTCCTGCCGTTTCCCTGCAGCCTGCAGCCGGCGCTCATGGCGAGCTTGCTGCACTAATGGTCGCAGCCGCTTACTTTAAAGGGCGAGGAGAATCTCGCACCAAAGTACTGGCTCCGGATAGTGCTCACGGAACCAACCCAGCCAGTGCTCGCATGGCTGGATTCGATTTCGTTACGATCAAAAGTAAGGAAGATGGGCGAGTTGATCTCGACCACTTGCGCGAACACCTCGGAAGCGACACTGCTGTTTTCATGATTACCAATCCCAGTACTCTGGGTCTATTTGATGATCAGGTGCAAGAAATCTCCGATATGGTCCACGAACAAGGTGGACTCATTTATTTGGATGGAGCCAACATGAACGCCATTCTCGGAATTGCCCGCCCAGGCGATTTCGGGGCCGACATGATGCACTTTAATCCCCACAAGACTTTCAGTGGACCGCACGGTGGAGGGGGCCCAGGAGCAGGCCCCATCTGTGTGACGGACTCGTTAGGCCCCTACCTTCCCAGCCCGACCGTTAGTTTTTGCGAGCAATCTCAAAGCTACTTTTTAGATGCGGGGGACGGGAAGTCGATCGGTCGTGTTCGTTCTTTCTTTGGGAATGTGGGAGTGCTTGTCAGAGCCTACTGTTACATCCGAACCCACGGCCCAGATGGACTTCGTCGGGTATCTGAAACCGCAGTCCTGAATGCAAATTATTTGCTTAGTCAGGTCAAGGAATTTCTCGATGTCCCTCATGGTGACCGCTGTATGCATGAATTCGTGGCGAGTGCCGCTTCAGTTAAAGAAGCTACCGGATTAAAACAGCCAGCCATGGATATTGCTAAACGTTTACTCGATTATGGCTTCCATCCTCCAACTGTCTATTTTCCTTTGACGGTTCCCGAGGGGATGATGATGGAGCCGACAGAAACTGAAAGCAAGCAAACGCTCGATGCTTTCGCTGACGTTCTAAAGACAATCGTCAATGAACCTGCCGAAACGCTTGAACATGCTCCGCACTCAACTGCCATCCGCCGACCGGATGAAGTGACTGCCGCGCGACAACCGATTGTGAAATGGACAGAGTCAACGGATTAGAAATCGATACGATCCTGCTGATCGACGACGAACCAACCACTGGTGCTTGGAATATGGCGGTCGATGATGCGCTTCTGGAGACTCCGCTGGCACCTCGCACGGCTGTCTTGAGACTGTATCGCTGGAGTCCCGCCTGTCTCTCCCTTGGTTATTTTCAAGCCGTGGAGCAACGTGTGACGCATACGGGTTCTAGAGAGCTGGAATGCGTTCGGCGGACCAGCGGTGGTGGAGCCATACTGCATGATCAGGAACTCACCTACAGTTTCATTTTTCCGTCGGACGGACTGAATACAACGCAGATCAATGCCGTCTATGACGTGTTCCATGACTCACTCACCAAAGTCCTCCAATCGATGGGAATCGATGCTTCCAAATGCCAGAATCCACCTGTCGTTCCAGCTAAGGAAAAACCCTTTCTTTGTTTCTTGCGGCGATCCGACGGCGATGTGATTCTTGATGATTATAAAATCGTCGGAAGCGCTCAACGAAGAAGTCGACAACAAGTTTTACAACATGGAAGTATCCTGCTGCAGCAATCTCAATGGGCGAGTGAATTACCTGGGATTTTAGAATTGTCGCACGTCGATTTGACAAGCCTAGAATGGGTTGGAGACTGGCTTGAGCTACTGACTCAGGCATTTGATTGCAAACTGTCCAGTTATTCACTCAGCCACGGGCAATTAAAGTCTGCCCATAAGACCGAGTCCAATAAATTTCTCAATCCAGATTGGACCAACAAGAGATAGCACAAAACCTCCTCTTTCGAGGGGTTTGCAATTTGACTCAATACAGCTCATTTGCTAAGTTTTTTAAATAGTTAATGTATTATTCATTTAGTTTTTAGTTGAAATGATGCATGACTCAACAGGAATTGGCGATTGGGAATATTACCCTTAACCCTGACCTGAATTTTAACGACCTCGTTCATCAATCAGTTTTCATCATTACATTTAATCGATTGATGTACATAATTGAGTTAGGACGTTGAAAGAGATATTCGGTCATTAACCTTATTTGACAAACCATTTTCCTACCGGACTTTTTTATATATACGGTAAGTCAAATTGCAGGCGATCGATGAAGGCAAAGCTAAAAGTTCTAAAAGGCCCTAGTGCCGGCAAAGAAATCGATATCCCCGTGGCTAAATTTTTCATAGGTCGCGGAGAGGATTGCCACCTGCGCCCAAAGAGTGAAGCCATTAGCCGTCATCACTGCGCCATCATCGTTTCAGACGCTCAAGTCGCCATCAAAGACTTTGGAAGCAAAAACGGTACATTCTTAAACAATAAGCGAATCGAGAATGTCGCTATCCTTAACAACGGCGATCAACTCATCGTCGGACCGCTTTCTTTCGAAATTGTCCTGGATCACAGTCTAGGCGGCACAAAGAAGCCTAAAGTTCAGGGGGTTGCGGATGTTGCGGAACGCAGCGCTGGTAAATCTCGGGAAATAGACAGCCAGGACGACGACAGTATCGCTGGATGGCTGGAAGAATCCTTGTTTTCTGATGCGGATATGGACACCACCGACACGGTTACGCGTCAATTCGTGCTAGAAGACACAAACTCATTCGATAAACCCGCTGAAATTACAGAAGACAGCGAAGAAGAACAAGAGCCTGAAAACCTGGAAGATTCCGGAAAACGCAAAAAGCGAAAACCTATGAAACTTCCCGAGCGAATTGTTGTAAAGGAAGAAGCTGAGGATTCCACAGCAGCTGCCTCTGACATGTTACGAAAATATTTCAATCGCTAATTGATCAAAACACATACTATTGAAAACGCCTTATGGCTTATCCGGTTTAATTCCTGATAAGCCATTTTGCTTGTTTTATAGTCATTTGAGGCATCTCCCCTGCCATTTCCGAGGCCTTAAAACCGGAAATATCCCGTAAACAGTAATCTTTCCTCAAACCGTAAACCTTGTCAGAACCACCCATCTTTCCTAATCGTTACACTTTTTCTCATTTAACTCTCCTGCCTAACTGGAAAACATGTGGAATCATTTGAGTACCTGCCAGTTAACAGGCTTAGGACTGTCAGGTAACAAGCGAATCCTAAAACTAAAAACCAAACGGGAGAGAAAAAATGCTTCTTACTGAAACACATGATTTGACCAGTGACACAGCGATCGCAAGTCTGCCAGAAAATGGCCGCCGTCGTAAAATCGATCCGACTACTTGTGAACGCGATTATTCGAATGACGAACGAGAGTTCATGCAGGCCATGGAAGAGTATAAACGTCAAAGCGGACGAAACTTCCCTACTTGCAGTGAGATTTTGGAAGTCGTTCGTAATCTCGGATATAGCAAAACCAACTAAGGCGATCATCCAGGTCGAAACGAGGCTAGCAGGAAGCTAGCCTCCGGTTAACGGGCAAATACACATTATAAGTGGCCTTGTTACCGCCTATTAAAGTCGCTAATCTTCCACTCCCCCTCCGATTCTAACGGAACTTCAGCATTCCACCTGGGAATGGCTACCGTAGAACTGGTGAGCAAAAGGTTAGTATCATGGATGACACAAATAAGCAGCGCAATCTCCATTCCAAGACTCGCATTGAGCAAGTATGGATTTGGCTAGTCATGATGCCTGCCCTCACGCTTTGCGGATGTGGCATCACAGCCAATGGCTGGAATGCGGAAGGTGTTAAGCTCTATGAAGCCGGTCATTTAACCGAAGCCATTGAACGATTCCAATACGCTTTGGGAACAAATGATCAAAATTCTGACGCCTACTACAATCTGGCGGTCACCTACCATCAAATGGGACTCCAGAGCAAAGACCAGGGATTCCTCAAGGAATCGGAAGCTCTGTACAATCGCTGTCTAGACTTTGAAGCAAATCATACTGATTGCCATCGCGGACTCGCTGTCCTCCTGGCGCAAACCGACCGACAGGAAAAGGCGGTTGCCCTGTTAACTAAATGGTCACAGGATCAACCTCATCTGGCAAATCCTCGGATCGAATTAGCCAGGCTGTCCCAAGAGCTTGGTGACAAAGATGCTGCTCGCTTGCATTTGGAAAAAGCATGTTCGATCGATAAGAATAGTGCTCGTGCCTGGAAGGCTCTGGCTGCACTCAATGAGTCGGAAGGAAGAACCGAAGTGGCTTTGGCTCAGTATCAGCGATCCTACCTGCTGGATAATCAACAATCTCAGCTCCCCACCAGAATCGCCTCGTTAAATC
>CALKCC010000122.1 GCA_938082855.1 uncultured Pirellulaceae bacterium
ATCACGCCTGTCGATGCTTCCACATCTCTGGCCTTTATCATTGGAAAACTCCACTCTCCCCATGAAGGCGAAGTTTCAATGGCCGTAATCTTCACGGTCACAGCCGACGTTTGTGGCGACCGAAATTCCACCTTAAGCAGATTGGCTCCATCGACTTCACTAACTGACCATCTAGCCAAGTCCGGCGTATCCACATTGGTCACTTCAAAACCAGCCGGAATTTCATAGTCAAATTCCGCTGCTGCTCCCTGTACGATCTCCATCGAATAAGTGGCATGAATCCTTTCTAGCGATTCATTCAATTCATCCACAATCACACTACGAGCAATCGTCTGACGTTCGGTTTGCAACCTTTTATTGTTGAGTGACATCGTGACAGACAACGGACCGGGCTTGGGTAACAACTCAAAAGAAGTTTCATTGGCCTGATCATCAATCGTTCGTGATACAACGCTAGCACCGGATTTAATTTCTATATTGCCAGGCACGATCATACCAATGGATTCATTCGGCGCGTGGGGCAACTCTAATGCAAACGACTGTTCAGCAGCTGAGTGACGCACCGGCGTTGCCAATTCCATAACTACTGTCGCCTTACCCTTCTGTTCCACCAACAGATTGACCTGTTGCGGTGACGCGCGTACTACCGGTGCTGCGACGCCATCAATTTGCGTACTCAAGACGGAAACGCCAACGAATCGCAGCGGAAGCAATTGCAGGCCTTCTGCCAAGGACTCCACCTCCAAGGTCGCCTTGATCGTGGCAAAATCTTCGTGCAACCGAACGTCATACCGAGCTTTTCCAAGCACTGTGTTTTGAGGTGGTGTATCGCCTGGCTTAATATCCGCCTTCTTTAATAGGTCCTCATATTCACTGCGTGGCAAATAGATTCGCTCGATAGGCCCCGCCAGAACGGATTTCAAGTCCTTAAAGGGAACATAGATTTCCCGCGACTTTTCCTGAGCTTCGAGTGCTGTACCGAGCAGGCTGCATACAAGCCCGAGCACACCAAGAAGCAGCAACGATGTAAAACGATTCGACGAATTCATTATTCTTCATCCTCCGCTTCAGCATCACTTTCATCGGAATCTGATTCATCAATTCCGTCTACTTCCGTCTGACCAACATCCGGATCCTCTGGAAGTGTTTCAAAATCAAGAGACTCCAGATCAATTTCATCCGCCTCAGAAGCAGCCTCCCCTTGATCATCTTCAAGACTCAGAAAATCATCTAATTCTCCACTATCGGCTTGATCTACAAGACCTGACTCTTCTAACTCCGATTCACTTTCAGATTCTGCCTCGTCTGACTCACCTTCTAAGGCAGTCTCGGATTCTTCAGCCTCTGGCGTCACGTCAGCAGCAGCTTCAAACACTTCAACTTCGGAGTTTTCGGCATTCCCGACATCTTGCGTCGCATCAACTTCCGCTTCTTCTTTAGCCGCAGATGCTTTCGTACGACTGACGAGTGATTTTGACAGGCCAACAAACGGACGACTAATATCTTTCACGGCCCAGACCACTACCATCATGGACATGCCAACTAAAATACCACTGATCTCAACACTGCTTGAAAGCACAGGCTTAATCATTGCAATTCCCAAAGAGGCAGCTATCACGATCAACAGCAGCGCAACCTGCTTACGCAAGTTGAGGAAAATTCCAACAAACCCTACGACAGCCAATCCAATGAAGATCATCAGGTTTACCTGCGATTTTTCTTTCAGAGAAAGACCTAGCACGGAATTCCCAGGATTGATGGTTGAAAAATGAATTGTCCGCTGATGGTGCGACGGATAGATATCTGACACCGGGTAGCCGGCGACGACTTCATTAATAACCTGTTGTGCATCAAAGTATCGGTCATGATCGACCAGTTGCTCTTGAAGATTCTCGAGCCAAGAGCCTTCCAAGTGGTCGTCCCAATCGCCGCTATAGTCCAGCAGGACATAGTCCTTTGGCAACTCGACACCAACAAAAATCTGATTTACCGCTTCCACTTCGGGGAATTGAGGGATTGAAATCTGATTTGAATCTTGTGAGATGTTATACACGAGTTCAATCACAAAGACTTCGCCTAACGATTGCGTCGTCAGAGGAATAAAGTAATTACTCTGTGCACCATCAGAGGCAACGCCACGGTCGTTAATTTCCAAACCTACCGAAGCTCCATTGATCCTCAGCGGATCGTTGGTCAATTCGGCATGAGGTGGCATGGTAAGACCAATCCGCTGATCAACCGATCGCATTCTGAAGACTGCGTGAACAACCGCATTGCCTCCTTTACCAATCTGAACACGAACGTACCCCAACTCGACAGCAGTCTTTTCCACTTCTTTGAGTTCAAATCGCTGGACCTTTAACCCCAATTCCCAATCATTGCCATGGAATTCCATCGCCAAAGTCCCTCCGGCTGTATCGCCGGCAAGCAAGATATCATGCTGTGGGTCGATTGACCTCAGATTCACTGGCAAATTACTTTGCCCACCTTCATCTGATAAACCCGTAGGTGTAACATCCAGATTTTCGGCTTTCTTCAAGACAATCTGTCCCCAGCTACGATCTACACCCTGAGGCATTAGTCGCCCTACCGTCACGCTATCCACAGAATTCCCAACATCTTCTCCCTGTTGGTCTAAGCCCTTAAGGTCAGCGTTCCATGACAGATTTACCTGTACGCCGCCAAGCAGCTCACGATTCGACGTCAATTCCCAAGCAACATATCCATCTGCGATATCATCCGGAGCCGGAGCAATGACGTTTTTGGTAATGAAGTTAGACGAATCATTGCGAATCAGGTCAGCCAATGCTTCCGGAACATCAACTCGGAAAGTCTTCACCCCACTGTAGCGAATCTGATAATGCAGGCTGAGGTTAAACTTGACTTCACCCTGGTCCACATCTGCAACGATCAGCTGCCCTGCTTCAATGTGTGGTTTTCGCCGTTCGACATCAAAGACTGGAGCAAACACTTCTTCCGCATAACGAAATCCTTGAGCGGGACGAGCATTCTGACGGATGGATAACGGAGCAATATGCTCGGCTTGAATTTCATTCACCGCGACGCTTTGGCCACCGGAAGTATCTTTAGGTGTTAATCGCAGGCCTTCCGGAGCAAGAATTAAGACGCGACCGCGAACATGCTCAACCGAAGAAGGTACGACGCGAGCCAATTCTAATGTGTATTCTGTCGCTACACCTGTCGGTGTAACCAAGTTCTCGTCGTTATGTCGCTTTTCCAAGCCAAGTCGAAGACCAACTAGACCAATCGCTTTTCTGGAAAAATTCACTCGGTAAACACCGGGAGCGTTTTCCACCATGTGATGATTCTCAACGACCACAGGCTGATAATTACCGGCCTGAACACCGCGAACTTCCCGCACGGTGTATCCTTCAGGCACTTTATATTCCACCTGGAAAATCCCCGCTCGCTCGACATTGAACAAGGTCGTTACATCGACTCGTAACTGGTCCTCGAGCACATGAATATCAACATATTCTTCAGCAGAAACACGTGGTTGCAGTTTTTCGATCTTCAACACTAATTCGTAGGGGGGAGCTGCGTATCGATAAACAAAATCCCAGACGCCTTGCTGATTACCAACCTGAGAAGAATCCACTTGAAGTAACCCCGTTCGTGTTGTCACGTCCGCTCGCAAGTCGCCCTCGGTTCGAACCATAACCAATCCTTGCTGTCTGGAAACACCGAGTGCTTCGATTTCAGGAATGGTGACTTCAACTGCTTCATTTTGCATTCCGACTTCGAGGTCAAATCGCTCGAGTTCCAGGCTGATATTCTGCGTCGCGGTGGCTGGTTCAAACAACTCGACTTTGATCACTTGAGTATTCTCTTGTATTTCAACATCCCAGCGTCGAACATTCGCGTCGAATACACCTGCAATTTTCTGCCCCGCAGGAATGCGAATCTGAAGTTCCGTCAATTCACTACGGGTGATCGCATAGGTCAATGTCGCCTGAGTTCGTTGAGAGCCTTCGCCAATCACAACGTTTTGTCGAGTCTGCACCGTTGCAAGTGCAGTAAGCCCTGAGGCTCCTTCACTTTTCGGCGTCCAGTCAATCTGCACCTGTGGTGTTAGCCCAAAGAAGGCGATGAGTACTGTTTCAGTGGGAACTTGAGGAGCGGGTGCTTCCCCGTTATCAGCATCTGCTCCATCACGTGTTTCTGTCGCGGCTACCAACGGACGGACATTTACTTTCACGCCGGGATCTTTGATAGTAATTTTCCAGCGATTGATCGACGCTTGGGGAGCCTGAAAGCCAACCTGATTAAGCCCAGGTGATTTGGCGTATGTCTTGGCATAGGTAAGATCCAACGTCAGGCTGTTAGCCTCTGTTTCAGATTCCTCTAACAGGAGGAAATATCCCTGCCCTGGGCGAAAGACAATCCGTGCATTTTCATCCCCTATCTTTGCCGAAGAAATAGCAGCATCTGCCAGCCGAAGTGGAATCTCGTGCCAACCTTCTCCTAATAACTGAATCTTCAACTGCGCTTGAACTTCCATGACGTCGCCACGAACTTCAGCTGACGATTCAATACTTGTGATTAGCGATCTTAACGGAGGCCCTTGATCCACCTCGGTACTGGAATTCTTGCGAGCCGAATCCCAAAGTTGCTGAAACTGATCGTATGGCAAGAAAACTCCCCGCGCCGGTTTTTCAAAAACTTGGGGAAGCTTTTCGTAGGGGACGTAGATGATCTGCTCTTTTAATACGTCTGCTTCGCTTTCCTGCTGATTTTCTGCCGCTGGTGGCTGCCCAGGTTCTGTGACCTGTTGCCCCGACACCACTTGCCCAAAGAAAACACTAAATACCAAACCAAATAAGAAATGCTTTGAATTCATTTCGAGTCTCATCGCTGTGAATAAAGAGTTTGTTTTGCTTCTTCCGTCAATCCGCCACGTTTCATATTACGCAATTAAGAAAGGATAGGCGAACTTTTATGGATATTCATTCCATTGTGAATTCAACCATGCGCAGCGCAAAGCTAATTCCACGACATCTATACCATTAAGACGCTACGGATTCTCTCTTTGTTCCCGAAAAATCCTACCTAACCGGAATAATCAGAACCGTGCGTTAGCCATGAAGGTGTTGTACTTGGAGGAAACAGCGTGTTATCTGATTTCCTTGTAGATTGCCTGGGCCATTAGCTTGGCACCCTCGGCATTGGGATGAACACCATCGGGAAGCAATTCTGGGTGCGGAGCCAGGACTTTGTAGAGGTCAATAATCTTCACGCCCTTGGTTCGTTTCACGGCCTTATTAATCGCTGGAATCACTTCACCTTTAACGACTTCCTCGGTAATTCCCCAACGATTAGTCGGCACTGGAACGGGACGACAAACATAGATCTGAGGTTGCGAGTCCAGATTTTGAAAATGCGAGATCATCGCTATAAGATCCGAACCGTACTGGGAAGCGTATTTCCAGTTTTGAGGTTTGCTGTCGTTGGTCCCAAGCTTAATGATCACGATGTCGGGCTGATATTCCGTCGCCATCTTAAACTGGGGTCGTTTCCAGTACGGCAAATCCCCCTGCTTCAGCAAGGTCGCTCCGTTGACGCCATAATTCTGCACTTCATATCCGTCGCCCAACAATTGCCCCAATTGCACTGGATAGCATTGTGTCTCGCGTTCTTTGATTGCTGCTCCATAGGTAATACTATCTCCGACACAGGCCACCTTCACAGGTTCCGCTGCGTCACCCTGATTGGTTAGCAATGCCCACACCATCAGCACCAACAACGGATTTGAAAAACGACGAATCGACATGAAAACTCTCCTTAGGTACGACTTGAGACAGAGGTGAAATTGCCGCTTCAATTTAGCATAGCCCACGTGTGTAAGCTATCATGCATAGACAGACTGCCGACCAACGTATCATCATCCCACCATGCACATCATCGCCGAAGCCAGCCTTAGCCAACTTTCGAATTTCCAGATTATCGACTGGATTATCGTGGCGTGCTATCTCTCCATCTCTTTGGTGATCGGAATTCTGGTTACTCGTTATGCCACCAGTATGACGGCTTACATCGGAGCGGGTCGCAGTGTCGGGCCCTGGCTAGGTGTAGCCACGATGACCGGTACAGAAATGGGACTGATTACCGTCATGTACATGTCCCAAGCAGGTTTTAAAGGCGGCTTCGCGGCCTTTCATATGGCCGTGATAGCAGGTCTTGGCACATTGTTTGTTGGCCTGACAGGTTTTATTGTGGCTCCTCTACGAGCAGAGAAAGTACTTACCATTCCCGAGTACTACGAGAAACGATTTGGCAAGGAGACTCGAATTGTTGGAGGAATCATTCTGGCTTTAGCCGGCATTCTAAACATGGGACTCTTTCTTCAGGTCGGAGCTAAATTCATCGTAGGAGCTACTGGATTGTCATTTGATGGCACGGCGTTAGTCATTGTAATGACCGTGTTATTGGTCCTGGTACTCGTTTACACGGTGTTAGGTGGCATGATCTCGGTGATCCTCACCGACTACACACAATTCGTCGTGCTTTCAATTGGAGTGATTGCCACCAGTTTTCTGGCCATCAATCAAATCGGAGTTGACGAAATGCACGCTGCCGTTGCTCGTGGTATGGGGGAAGCGGGGTTCAACCCAATGGCAAACGATGGAGAATTTGGCGTGTCCTATGTACTATTCCAGTTATTTGCCGCTGGCATTGTAGGCTGTGCGGTTTGGCCAACAGCCGTTTCACGCGCTTTGGCCATGGAGTCCCCGAAGGCTGTCAAACAACAATACACGGTTTCGGCTGTTTCATTTACGATCCGCTTTTTGATTCCCATGTTTTGGGGGATTGCCGCATATACATTCTTCACGAACAGCACGCCAGAGATCGCATCTTTGTTCTTTGGCGAAGATGCGATTCCAGATGCCGGGCTGTACGCGATGCCAGCCTTTTTGAGCCAAGTACTTCCCACCGGATTGTTGGGACTTATCGTTGCTGCCATGATTGCTGCATTTATGTCAACTCATGACAGCTACTTATTATGCTGGTCCAGCGTCCTCACACAGGACGTGGTGGCTCCACTTAGCAAAGGTGAACTCAGTAACCAGCGACGAATTTTCCTTACCCGGGTCTTTATCGTGCTGATTGGAGCCTTCATCTGGGGCTGGGGCCTGTTTTACGAAGGTAGTGATAGCATTTGGGACTACATGGTGATCACCGGTTCGATCTACTTCACCGGAGCGATAGTCATACTCGTCGGAGGCCTTTATTGGAAGAAGGCAAGTCGGGCTGGTGCGATGGTTGCCCTGTTAGCCGGAGCCACTGCGATCTTAGGACTTGAGCCAGTAAGGCATGCCTGCATTGACGTCTTTGCTGGTTTCCTAAACTTTGACGCTCCCAAAATCAAACAAGAACTTACTTCCTCGGTTGTTGGTTTGTTCAGTCTGGGGTTAACAACGTCACTGTTTGTTATCGTCTCGCTTTGCAAACCTGACCGATGCTCAGAATCCGAGGAGGATCAACACCATGCCTGAAGCACCCGATCAATATACTGAGTGGTTCAATTTTTGGATGGCACTATTATATGGTGGACTCGGCGTCTTCTCGATCGTCGCCGTGGTGGTCACCATCAAGGGCTGGAAAGAAATCAAAGTCATGCTAAACAAACTCAAACAGTAGAGACTGTATTGAGGCGATGCTATCGACGGTGATTGTTAGCTTAGGATATCGTGTGCAACTTCCCCATGCACATCGGTCAGACGGAAATTCCGCCCTGAATAGCTGTAGGTCAATTGCTTATGATCTACCCCCAGAAGATGCAGCAGGGTTGCATGCAAATCATGCATATGTGTCTTATTTTCGACGGCTTTATGTCCGAATTCATCAGAGCGTCCGTATTTAAATCCTGACTTAACGCCGGCACCGGCCAGCCAAGTTGTAAACCCACTAGGATTGTGATCGCGACCGGTCCCATTGTTTTGTGAGTAAGGAGTACGCCCAAACTCAGCTCCAAACCAAACTAGCGTATCTTCCAATAATCCACGTTGAGCCAAATCCTGCAACAATCCAGCAACGGGTAGATCGACTCTCTTGGCATGTTCTGCATGCTTGGGAAGATTCGAGTGCTGATCCCAGGCGGGATTGGCACCGGCATCTCCATAAGTCACCTGGATATATCGCACTCCGGATTCCGCCAGACGCCTCGCCATCAAGCACTGCATTCCAAAATCTTTGGTATCCTTCTGGTCGATCCCATACATTTTCTGAGTTGCTTCTGT
>CALKCC010000123.1 GCA_938082855.1 uncultured Pirellulaceae bacterium
GTGCTTTAAGCGACAACGCGGAAGTACAGAAGGAATGGATGACGTGCTAAGTGGGCAGACAGACCGAGTCCGTAAGCAATTGGCGCTAATTATAAATTCCATGCTGGAGCAACAGAAATGAGCTCACGTAACATCAAAATCAAATCGGTGGATGTTCAAAATGCCCGTGGGATTTCGCGTAGAACGCATACCGTTTCGCTGAGTGACCTCAAGGACATCAACGTTGTCCAAGGGCCGAATGGTTACGGAAAAAGCACGCTGGGTTTAGCGATCTACACGCTATTAAATCCAGGTGCAGGTCTTCTTGGGGATGATGTGATCCTTGACGGTGTGTTCGAGGACAATGGCAAGGAATATGATTGCTCGGTACGCCGCAGAGTTGGTAGAGCGCGAATTTCGGGAGCGGATGCAGAGTACCCTGAATTTCAGACGAAGACCACGATAGACCATTATCGATTGGCATTGGAGGATTTGCTGACCCGTCATGATGAGGAGTTTGCGAATACGATATCCAGTGAAATGCGGGGAGGATTTGACCTGCATAAGGTGGCTCGCGACTTAAATGCAGACAGGCAACCAGGCACCCCTCGGGGTATCAAGACGGATCTACAGAAGGCTAACCAAGCGATAAAGGATGAACGGGCCCACCAAAATCAACTTGCTAGTGAAGAGAGTTCTCTGGAGGACTTGGATGAGAGGATTGAACGTCTAACGGCTTTAGTGAATTCAAAATCGGCGTTGGAGGCGGCGAGTGAAATCCCTAAGCATGAACAAGATCTTGCTTTCTACACTGACAAACTTGTTTCATTCGAATCCATCATGGAAAAACTGCGTGGTGGCGAAGCCCAAGTTTTAAGGGGGCTTCAGAAGGATATAGCTGAGTGTGAGGCGAAACTGAGCGTGCTCCAGACGGAAGAAGCTGCGTTAAAGTCCAAGTTAGATAGCATTGATCTTTCCAATGAATACACAAAGCAGAGTTCATCGTCCAAATTGACGAGTCTAAAAAGAGACCATGAAAAACTGCAAGCGCTCCATCTTGCTTGGAAGGCATTGAACAAAGAGGTTGAAGCTTTGGAGGCAGGAATTGCCGGGTTGGTAGAAGGAGTCCTGAAGGAATGTGACCCGTCAACCTTGCTGGCACGCATCGACTCTCTTGATTGGAAAGGCTTAGAAAGAGTCTGGGATGAGTTTAGAAGTTGTCACAATACTCTGGAATCTCTAGAAAACCGCAAACGCGAATTGAGTCAGAATGGGAATTCAAGCGAAGAGTTACAAACGAGAGAGAGCGAGGCCCTGAGTCAGCTTTCCTCTTTACAAGCCTGGCTTGCAGCAGGTGAGGGTATTGAGGATCAAGGTAAAGCGAAGCTAATTGCATTGGGTAGCGTCGGAATAGGTCTTGTTACAATTTGTCTCGGCGTTTTAGCAGACCAGCATCACTGGCTTTGGAGTGTTGGATTGACGGCTCCGGCACTGATGTTCGTATTTGGGAAGCGGCTACTTGCATCCTTCCAGACAGGACGTTCCAGAAAGGACGTGGAGGGGCAATGTGGAGATGGCTTTGCGGGCTTACCTTCGTGGTCGGAGACGCATGTGGAGGCAAAATGCACGGAACTTTTAAGGAATGCAGCGGTAAGTAGGCGAGGCTTGCATGAACTTGTCTTGCTGGCCGGTGTGGATGAACGCATTCAAGAATGCCAAACCAAGACACAGACGGCAAAAGAGAAACTGATTGAATTCGCGGAAGCGGTAGGAGTCAGTGGGCAGTCCCTGCAAGATGAATACAGTATGCGAAATCTCGTTCATACTGTTTTGCAATGGTCAAAAGAGCAGCAAAAACGTCCTGGACTTGACGAGAGGAGAAAGCAAGCGAAAGACGAATATGAACAAACACACGCGGCTGTTCTACAGCAATTGGAATACTTCTCGATCACAGAGGTGAGTGAAGATCCCGTATTAGACAAGGATGTGCAAAACCTTGAAGACTTGATAAATGAGTTGTGGGTTGCACAGGATGAATTGCGTAATAAATCTACGGAAGTTGCATCCATGTTGGGTAATGTTGAGTCTCACACCGCCAGATTGAATCAGTTCAATCAGGAATTGGGAGTCGATGAAATTACGGTTAACGAGTTAGAGCTGTTTGAGGAGAGGGTGGCAGACTATCTAGATTGTAAAGAGAAGAAATCAGCGGCGAGAACGTTATTAGAAGATGCCAGATCCCGAGTAGCCGTTTGTCCGGAATTAGCGGAGTTGACGCCCAGTGAACTAGCCGATCGCTTAGTCGAATCCCAGAGTGCCGGGGAGGAACTCGCCAAACTGAGGGAAGACAAGGCGGTAATCAAGGAGCGAGTCCGAGATGCCGTGAGCAAGACCAATTTAGCTCTAGCTTTAAATAATAAGAAAGCAACCGAGCAGAAATTAATGGACAAAATCGAGCAGTCTCTGGAGGCAGTTGCTACGCAGGCGATTATTGACTGGTTGATTGAAGAAACTGAAAGCGAGAATCGGCCCAAAGTGTTCGATAAAGCGGTGGAGAATTTGCGTAGCATCACCGGTGGGCAAATGACTCTCCATGTTTCGATGACTTCCGATGGCGAGCGATTCACGGTGAGCGATCAAGTCGGTGCGGAACGAGCACTCGATCAGTTGTCTGTTGGTGAGCGTGTTCAGGTGCTGTTGTCAGTTCGTTTGGCGTTTCTTAGTACTGGGGAGGATGCCGCGTTACCAATTGTCGTGGATGAGGCTTTAGGTACTTCAGACGATCTACGAGCCAAAGACATTATTGAAGCGTTAGTGGAGTTGGCAAAAGCGGGGAGGCAAATATTCTATTTTACTGCCCAGGGTGATGAAGTTGATAAATGGAAAGAAGTGTTAGACCGCCACGATGGAGTTGAGTTCAAGCTAATTTCGTTTGCTGGTGAAAATGGAATTGATGATTGGGAGAGCAGCGAGTCGGACGGAGGCTTTTTAGCTCGGACAACTGTCCCTCTACCTGGTGAAATGAGCCATTTGGAATATGGAGTGGCATTGGGCGTTGAGCGTCTCAATGCGTGGACATTTGACCGAGGAAGATTATCTCTTTGGTATCTTGTGGATGACTTGGATGTGCTTTATCAATGCTGGCGTCGGAACATACGGACGGTGTCCTTGTTGGAAAGTCACGCTCGAACACAACGTCGCGACCTGGGCGACGCCGTGTTAGAAAGGGCACTGGGGCGGGCAGATGCATTAGCGCGGTCGATCGAAGTCTTCTGTTTCGGCTCGCCTAGGCCCTTGTCTGAGGCTGATGTCATGAATAGCCAGGCGTTTACAGACAAATGGACTACGAAGGTGCTGGAGGTAGTGGAGGACAACGGATTTGATGGTCAAAAGGTCATTGAGGCGTTGCGAGCCAAAGCCGTAGCAAGATTTCGTGAAGATTACATCGACGCCTTTGAAGCTGAATTGCAATCGAATGGGTGTCTCACTTCGGAAGCATTACCTACGCGGGATGCGATCCTAGCCGCTGGTGTTTCGGCCTTCGTGGATAAGGGGATAGAGAGCGAGGAGAACAATCAATGGCTAGCTCGAACTCTGGATTTGGTGCTGGATGACCAGAAACTAAACGGAGCGTCAGATGGATAAACAAGCAGCATTAGCATGTTTGCAGGGAGCATTAGGGGACGATTCCGCAAATTTTCGAGATGGGCAATGGGAAGCGATTGATCATGTTGTAAACAGTCGAGGTAAATTGTTGGTCGTGCAACGCACCGGTTGGGGGAAGAGTGCGGTTTATTTCGTCGCCACACGCCTGTTGCGTGACCAGGGAATGGGGCCAACCATCGTCGTGTCACCGCTGCTGGCATTGATGCGGAATCAAGTGGATGCCGCTCGTCGCTTGCAATTGAATCCCGTTACCATCAATAGCACCAATCAGGAACGCTGGGATGAGTTGATTCGTGGCATCCTGCAGGATGAATACGATGTGATATTTATCTCCCCAGAGCGTCTGTCAAACGAGTTCTTTGCGGAAGAGGTATTAGCTCCAATTGCCGGGCGATTGGGGATGCTCGTGATCGATGAGGCGCACTGTATTTCCGATTGGGGACATGACTTCCGACCGGACTATCGCCGGCTGGTTAATGTACTACGATATGTTCCGCCGCAAACTCCCGTGTTGGGTACGACGGCGACAGCGAATGATCGGGTGGTGAACGACATTCGTAGTCAGTTAGGTGATGTTGAAATTCAAAGAGGACCGCTCACGCGGGAGAGTCTTGCTTTAGAAAACGTCGAATTGAAAGACCAAGCATCTCGGATGGCTTGGCTTGTTGACTTTATCGGGAAGCAGGACGGCACCGGGATCGTCTACGTCCTGACCAAACGGACGGCGGAATCGGTTGCGAACTGGCTTAAACAAAACGGAATTAGTGCTGAACCCTACTACAGCGGTGTCACCCTTCCGACGCACCCGGAATCGAATATGTGCCGGGATTATTTGGAAAAGAAACTACTGACAAATGAGGTGAAGGTACTGGTTGCCACTGTGGCACTGGGGATGGGTTACGATAAACCGGATCTGTCGTATGTCGTCCATTTCCAGACTCCGGGGTCCATCGTTGGTTACTACCAACAGGTTGGGCGAGCTGGGCGTGGTATTTCCGAAGCGACTGGCGTGTTAATGAATGGGCAGGAGGACGCGGAGATCCATGAATATTTTCGCCGGTCCGCGTTTCCGGATAAGCAGACAGTCAACAAGTTGTTGAATCAGCTTGGACGAGGCGACGGATATTCGGTGCGCGAATTAGAGGGCTATTTCAACATGAGCCAAACAAAGTTGAACGGCATTCTGAAGTTCTTAAGTGTCGAAAACCCTTCGCCGGTAACCAAGCAAAAATCAAAATGGAAACGTACGCCGGTAGCCTATGAGTTGGATACGCAGCGAATTGATCGCTTGACCGGCCAACGGGAAATAGAGTGGCAGGAGATCAAAGATTACGTAGCCACCGATGGTTGTTTGATGGCTTTTCTTCAACAGGCCTTGGATGATCCACAACCAAAGGTCTGCGGTAAATGCACCAATTGTCTCGGTCGACCAGTGGTAGATGTCAAATTGGACGCCGGGTTGATTCAGTCCGCCCAACGTTTTCTCCGTCAGGCAGAGACCGTTCTCACGCTTCCCAAACAATCTCCTAAAGGAGCGTTTGTGGAGTATGAAATTCCGTATAACATTCCACAGCATCAACGGGCTTTGGAAGGGCGGATTTTGAGT
Source organism: uncultured Pirellulaceae bacterium (assembly GCA_938082855.1). Taxonomy (GTDB): domain Bacteria; phylum Planctomycetota; class Planctomycetia; order Pirellulales; family Pirellulaceae; genus UBA721. The sequence continues at coordinate 5,252 of CALKCC010000123.1, forward strand.
CGTTGGGGCGATGCAGGTTGGGGGACCTTGGTGAAAGAAGGTGTCTATGCCGGTGGTTTTGATGATGCGCTTGTCGAAGCAACTGCCGAACTGTATCAAAAACGATGGGACAAGGTGGTTGAACCACTATGGGTAACTTGTGTGCCAAGTATGCGGTCAGGCGATTTGGTACCTTCGTTTGCCAGGAAATTGGCCAAGCGTCTGGGGTTGCCATTTGCCTCGGTGATTCGACAGGTCAAGGATCATCAACCTCAACGCGACCAAGTTAACCGATTCTATCGTTGTCAAAATCTAGACGGTGTTTTTGAAGTAGATTCGGAGTTGCCGGGAGGTCCAGTGCTGTTAGTTGATGATCTTATAAACTCAGGGTGGACGCTGGCGGTCACTTCCCTTTTGTTGCGACGAAAAGGGAGCGGAGACGTATTACCGTTGGCCTTGTCCTCGGTGGGGTTGGGCTAATGATTGATCTGTCCGTTAGTACGCAAGTCGGTCTTTTGTTGACATTACAACTGTCCGCGAGAGACGCATCTTCCATTCTTAATCCAGACGAATGGAGGAATCTGTGTCGTTCCATCGGTGGTGTTGGCCAACTGGAGATATTGCTACATCAGCCACAAGAGTTACTAGCCAAGGCAGGCATTTCGGACGACTTCACTCAGCGTATACAGCAACTGTTGTCGCGAGGTGTTGGGTTAGCCATCGCTTCGGAGAAGTGGTCTCGGTCAGGAGTTTGGATTTTAGGAGTGGGAGATCCGGAATATCCGCGTCGAGTCAGGGAATCTGTCGGTGAATACATTCCTCCAATTCTATTTGGCTACGGCAACCGTGAGCTGCTGGACCAAGGTGGAGTTGCGATTTCAGATGAAAGAGTGCCGAACGGTGCTGCGAAGGAGGTCGCGGCTTCTATTGATGAAAAGAAAACCGCTGCAGTAGGGCTGTTGGATCTACAGGGAAGTAGGGATGTGATCGTCGAATTGCTTGAACACGGCGGGCAGGCGGTTGGCATTACCTATAAAGACCTATTGTCATACGGGAGTGTCGAGTCTCTGCGTCGAGCGATCATGAGTGGCCGTTTAGTTCTTCTTTCTTCACGTCCGCCTGGCGAAGCAACTGGGGCACCACCGATTTATGAGCCCGCAATGGTGAGGATGATTGCGGACGATGAGCTACCGGAGTATTCGGCGGGCACCACTCAATATGAAGAGCCGACGGAAAAGGATCCGCCGGCTCAACAAATGGATTTAGGATTTTAGCTTTCAGACAACTTCAGTTGTTCGTCTTCGAGTACTTAGTCGTCTAGAACTAGGATTTCTACTTTGCGAAATTCAATCGGATGACTTTCAGATTGTAGTGAAATGTATCCGCTTTCTAGGATAAGCGAATCTGTTTTTCGTTTTTCAATGACGCGTTTTGCGTCTCCGTCGCGAGGATCCAGCTGCGGTTTGTCGTATTCAAGTACGACTTCGCCGTCGAGGATATGTTTAATGACTTCCCCACCACGGACTTCGATTTCTGCCGTGACCCATCCGTCACCTCGGTAGGTCTTGGAGGATGATTTAATGCAATGACGAGTTTCCAATTTACCGTTCATAACGACATTGGTGCCTGGGGTACACAGATTTGAGGTTGTACGTTCACCTTGGGCCGATCCACCTAGTAATTGAACTTCAATAGAAACGGGGAAGGACTGGTCTTTTGTCATTGTTTTGGGATCCTGGCAGTGGACCATGACACCACTATTGCGGAATGCCCAACCAGGTCCTTCTTCCGACTGGTCACCAAAGAACCGGTATTCCACTCGGAATCGGTAATTTGAGTACGGCGTTTTGTAGAAAATGTGGCCAAATCGTTCTTGGAATGGGCCATAGGCTTCGTACCCGACTTGCATGACGCCATCTTTTACACGAAATGTGTTGCCGAAGTTTTCCCCGTACTCGTAGCCTCGGATTTTTGGGGTCCAACCATTTAGATTCTTGCCATTAAACAGTTGCTGCCATTTCTCGGCTCCATGAACAGACGGAACAGACAGAACAGACGAGACCGTCATGAAAAATGCGAGGGAGAGAGTAATGAGTTTGAGTGATCTAAGCATGGATAGTCTTCACAATCTGAGAGAAGGTTGGGATGGATTACCTATATTATGCAGCAATTTGCCGACAGGTAAAACGGGTTGTTAAGCCAATATGTCTTTAATGACTTGCCCAGAGACATTAGTAAGACGACGGTTGATTCCATTGTGGTAATAGGTAAGACGCCGGTGATTGATTCCAAGGGCATGGAGGACCGTCGCATGGAAGTCGTTCCAGTGGACACGGTTTTCTACCGCGGCATAGCCAACACGGTCAGTGCTGCCATAGTTCATACCACCCCGAAACGCTCCACCGGCTACCCAAACAGAAAATCCGTTTTGATTATGATCACGACCGATTCCAACAACGTCTGCTGCGGATTCAGCAAAAGGGGTACGCCCAAATTCACTGGTAAACAGGATGACCGTATCTTCGAGCATTCCTCGTTGTTTTAGATCCCGGATGAGAGCGGCTATGGGTTGATCGATGCGTTGAGCTTCACGTAGATGGTTTTTCTTACAGTTTTCGTGACCATCCCAATTTACTCTTGGACTCTGGAAGGCTCCGCCAGAGAAAAGTTGAACAAATCGCACGCCATTCTCCAGCAGTCGGCGAGTTAACAGACAGGATCTCGCAAAGTCATTTGCCTCCCCGTTGTCGACTCCGTAAAGCTCGTGAGTGGCTGCAGATTCTCTGTTTAAGTCCGTGATCTCGGGGACGACACGCTGCATCCTAGCGGCTAGCTCGTAGCTTTTCACTCTGGCCGCAAGATTACTCTCATCTCCCTGTCGCTCAGATAAATTCGCGTTGAGCCGTCCCAGTAACTTGCGGGTTGCTGCTTCCTGGGTCTTAGAGATTCCAGGAGGCAATGCGAGGTCATCGATGGCGACGCCTGAGCTTCTCATCACGACACCTTGATGCTGTGCCGGTAAGAATCCGTTAGTCCAATTGATAGACCCTCCTGCTGGATAACTGCGGGCATCAGGGAAAACGACATAGCTTGGTAAGTTATTTGATTCATTGCCAAGGCCATAGGATGCCCAGGAGCCGATAACCGGAAAGCCATTCAGGCGAAAACCGGTGTTCTCTTGGAATGTCGCGGGAGTGTGATTTGATGTTTCCGCATACATCGAGTTAATAATGGTAAGTTCGTCTGCCACCCCGGAAAGATGAGGGAATAGGTCAGAGATCCATAGTCCACTTTCACCGTGTTGCTTGAATTGAAAATCAGGTTGACGCAGCAAGCCGACTTTACCAAAGAAGACATCGGGTTTTTCTTCACGTCCCAGGCCCTCATTTAAGGTCTTGCCATGTAACGCTGGTAACTCCGGTTTGTAATCAAAGGTGTCCACCTGGCTATATCCACCGGTGAGGACAATTTGTATGACTCGACGTGCCTTTGCAGGGTGATGTGGTGGTGGATCCGTTGCCTCGCTCGGAACGCCATCCTGTGCGAGTGTCGCATCTTCAAGCATCATGGCTGCTGCGGCCGTAGCGCCAAGGCCGTATTGGATCGACTGCAGGAAACTGCGACGTGATTGAAAGGCGACCTGAGTATTGGAGGGGAACATAAGGGGCACTTGGGAAATTATCGGATGTAAATCAGTTCATTGGCGTTGAGGATAGCTCGGCAAACTCCAAGCAGTCCGGCGTCTTCGTAGACTTCTAACGCTAATTCGAGTTCGTCTTCGGTAATCTGGCGTGAAAACGACTCCTGGAATAGTACTTCGAGCTGTTTCGTTGGTGAATTTGGATGAAGTGCATTTAATTTCGCCGCGTATTGGTTTGCAGCCCGCATGGAAAATGAATGGTTCATCAAAGAAAGCGACTGTAATGGGGTTGTGGTGACAGCGCGATTAGGAGCCTTGGCACTGGGATCAGGACAATCAAAGACATCAAGAAATCGATTCCGGCCGGAACGGATGAGAGTCCTGTAGATCGTCCGACGGTTAAACGACTCTCCAATCGGGTCGAAGACGTCGTAAAACTGAGAGTTCGCCACGAAGGTCGTAAAATCGTAATAGCCCGGACCGTGCATTTCAGCGTTTAGTTGGCCTGAGATGGCGAGTACCGTATCCCTTAACACCTCTGCTTCCATTCGCTTTGGACTGTAACGCCAAAGCAGGCGATTGTCCGCATCGATCAGTGTGTTGTCAGCATTGCTTTTCGAATCCTGTTGGTACGTGGCGGACGTGACGATCAGACGTTGAATGTGCTTAATACTAAAGTCGTTCTCGGCGAATTCAGTGGCTAAGTATTCGAGTAGATCGGGGTGTGTTGGTTTGCCCCCGTTGAACCCTAAGTCGTTAGGCGTGTCGACAATGCCCACTCCAAAATGATAATGCCAGATGCGATTGACCATGGTTCGGGCAAATAGAGGATTGTCCTGAGTAATCCAGTTGGCAAATGCCAAACGGCGTTCCGAATCCGGTGCAGCAGCCTCGAGTTGGAAGTCGGCGGACTTGGCCGACACGGATGCAATTCCCCCAGCCAATGCTGGTTCGCCACGTTGCTCGGGGTTTCCGCGAATTAACACAAACGTTTCATCAGGTTTTTTGGGAGCAATCGCATAGACTGAGAAATCGCCGTAGCGGTTTGCAATGTCCAATAATTGCTTCGATTCAAATTCGAGGTGGGTAGTAACGAATTCGGGTAACGCCGCCCTGATGGACTCGTCGGATATTTCCTGCCCAGCAGCTTTCAGCTTTGCTTCGGCAGTTTCTCGTGCTTGTTGAATCTGTTGTTGGATCAGGCGATGACGATAGAGGTAGGCTTCCTTGTTTCGAAGGTTGGCTTCTCTTTCCTGATCGGTCATTTGGTCTGCAAAGATCATTTGGCCGTGGTAGACCGAGGCCAGAGAGGCAGTGAATTGATAGTACTCTTTCTGAGTAATTGGATCGAATTTGTGATCATGGCAACGAGCGCAGTTGACGGTGAGTCCCAGAAATGACTGGGCAACCGCTGCGGTAAGGTCTTCCAATTGATCCTGACGTACCACTCGTTTGAAAACGGGACTGCGTTGACTAAAACCAACTTCATCCCATGTGCCCGCGCCGAGAAAGCCCGTAGCAATTCGGCCGTGCGATGTCGTGCCTTCGATCAGATCGCCTGCAAGTTGTAATCGAGCAAAGGTATCGTATGGTAGATCTTGGTTGAACGCATCGATGACCCAATCCCGGTACCGCCAAGAGTGGGGGCGAAGTTTGTCTCGTTCAAAGCCCTGGCTTTCGCCAAATCTAACGACATCCAGCCAGTGGCGGGCCCAACGTTCTCCATATTGTGGATTGCCTAGGACTTGATCGACGAGTCGATTGTATGCATTTGGTGAGTCATCAGCGATGAAGGTTGCTACTTGTTCGGCAGTTGGGGGAAGCCCCAATAAGTCTAGGTAGATTCGACGAATTAAAGTGTTTCGGTCAGCAAGGGACGCTGGTTTGAGCTTTGCATCCAAGAGCCGTTTATGAACAAAGAGATCGACGGGATTCTGTGGGTTGTACGCAGAAGTGGGGGGCAAATTGGGTTTGGCTAGTGGTTGCAAAGCCCACCAATCAAAGCCAGCACGCTTTGGACTGCTGTACTTAAAGATGTTGATCGGCGTCGTGCCCCACTTAGCGCCGGTTTTGATCCAATTAGTAAGTATCTGTTTCTCTTTGGCGGATAGCGGGTGCTCAGGAGGCATCTCGTCAGCATTGACTCGAGTCAGGAGCAGACTGTCCTGAGGGGAATCCGCATCGAAGGCGGGACCGAGTTCGCCACCCATTAAGAAACCATCTTTAGATTGTAGGCTGAGTTTACCTTTCAAGTCATTTGGGTTGTGACATTCGATGCAATGCTGGACTAGAATCGGCGCAACTTGCTGGTCGAAATAGTCCTCTTCGACGGCCAGACAATGGGAGCTCGCGAACAGAGTTAGGAGGGTGATTGTAAAGATACGCATGACTAAAAGGCGGGGCGCTGGTCGTTAGTTGTCATGAATTAAACTGATCATGGCTTTCCCCATATGATCACCAATGAGGAAATGGGTTTCAGCGTTGTGATTCCAGTGATACCCCTGTCTTGAAGGAGAGACTTCCGGGGTTCTGAAGAAAGGTCGGGTTTCCACGGTGAAAACCGAATGCTTAAACTCTTCTCGTTTTGCGACATTGAGTTGAGCATTGATGATCCCCAGTCGTCGGTCAATTTTCTGATCGACTCCGCCAAAACCGCTATTAGCAATTACCACGGGCATTTCAGGTGCGTCAAACTCCCCCCTCAGGTCATTGATGAGATTCACTAGGTTTTGTTCATATTGTGCCACGGTGTCATGCTTGAGACCATCATTCCAACCTTGATGCCACCCGAATCCGGCGATAGTAAAACCCTGTCCTCGATAGTCGGGGAAATGTTTGTCGATGTTTTTCAGGACGTCCTGAACATGCTCAACCATTTGCTTGTAGAAGGGGCCTACTGTACCTCCACTAGAAGGAGGACGGAAATCGCCGGCTAGGCTTTTTCCGCCCCAGGCTGTCTTAATGATCAAAACCTGTTCTTTAAAATGGCTGCCGACGACATGGCCAAATTGAAATTCTGGTCCAAACAAGTGTTCTCTCGCTCCAAAGCCAACGGATAGCTTCCCTTTCCGTCCTAAATATTCAATCCAGACGTCGTCTCGTTTGACCCAACTACCATCGGCATTTACCGTGTGACGATATTGTTCAGCGGTTGCCTTGTCATTGACAAGGTACTCAAGGCTTCCTTTACCTTCGTTCTGTTCGGGATTTGCTGCTATTGCGCCGTGCCCTTCCATGTTGGATTGGCCCGCCAGTATGAAAACCTGAATGGGTTTTCGAGGAGCTGCAAAAGCGGCGTTTGCCGATAGCAGTAACAGGATCGCGGTGGATAACTTGAGTCGCGTCATTAGTATTAAAAGATAAGCGTAGATGGATATGAAGTGTTCAATATGGCATCTTTGGTCAAGAATTGCCAGTGAGATACCTTCAAGGGGGAGTTATCAAGGAACAACTCGGGTTGTTTGCTCCAACTGATTGAGAGCTCGGTTAATGACTCGTACGACGTATTTACCATTTGCATACAAGTCAGTCCTTGGCTTTAGGGCTTTGTGCATTTCAGCAATCACAGGTCTCGCCTGATCGTCAATTTGGTCTAGAACGATGGCGGCGTGAAGACGTTCCCATTGCGCGCCCTCTTGCAATTCTTTCACTAACGTGGGGAGTGCAGCGCCTGGTTTGTCAAACATACAAAGAGCTCTTGCGGCCGCGGTGCGAACAACTGACGATGTTTCCGTCTTGAGTAATTGAGTGAGCCGAGGTGCTGCAGCCGATGCTGACACGCCAATGTTCCCCAGTCCGGTTGCAGCCCAATAACGAACGGCGGCATCTTTGTCTTCAAGTGCTTCGATCAAGCGTGGCATGGCTGTTGGGCCTGCGGAGGCTAGTAAGGCCGTTTCACCGATTCGTTTCACGAGTGATTTGTCGTTTGTTGACCGCAGGATGTCATACTGATTACCTAATTCATTTTGTCTTTCAATGAGTATTGGCTCGGCAATCAATCCCAGATCCTTCGTTTCTTGTACCCATTGGATATGGGCCTGTCTTAAGGTTTTGAGAATCTCCTGATAATTCGGGTCATCGGCGAGATTGACGAGTTCGTGGGGATCTTGTTGAGTGTCATAGAGCTCTTCAACAGGTTTTTGACTGGAAAAATAGTATTCTGCCGCTGCAGGCAGAGAGCCCTGGAGATGCAATTCCCTTAAGTCCTTCATGGTGGCACCCTTTTCAGGTGTATTCATGTATTGATAGAAGGTCTTAAGTGGTTCGTAGTTGCGAATGTATTTGAAACGTTTGTTACGCACCATGCGGATGATATCGTAACGCTCATCCATTCTGTCACGGGCTCCATAAACATAGTCACGGGGTTTAGGACAGTTCGCTCCTAGAAACGGTTGTCCTTGAACATGCTCCGGGATCTCAACGCCGGCAAGATTTAGCACGGTAGGGCCCAGGTCGATCGAACTCACGAGCTCGTCCACCACTGTTCCAGAAGCCGGTTTGCCTTTGATCTGCAATGCCTTGGGTGTATGAATGATTAATGGTATATGTGTGCCCGAGTCATAGAGCCAACGTTTTGCACGAGGCAAACCAACGCCATGGTCTGACCAGAAAAAGATAATCGTGTTTTCGTACAATCCGGCATCTTTAAGAGCGTTGACATGGGCTTCGCACCATTTGTCGAGAGCCGTGATCAATTCGTAATTTCGCTTCCAATCCTCTAAGGCCGCGTCGGTACGAGGATAGTATGGTGGAAACGTGGTAAGTGCTTTTGCGTCCTGCCGCTCGGCGGCGGTGAGTTCTTTGGTGACAGATTCGTATTTTGACTTGTTGGCGATTCCGGATTCATGGCAACCGGTGAAATTGAAGACAGCAAAAAATGGTTGGTCAGCGGATTTACGGTTTTTCCAATGGGCTTTCCCAGAGGATTCATCCCATGATCCGGAAGGAGTGGTGAATTGATAATCTTGTTTTGAGTTGTTCGTGCAGTAGTAACCCGCGTTACGTAAATAGGTAGTAAACGGTCGTATGTGATCAGGCAGCTTGGCCTGGCAACGCATGTGTTGTGTTCCGAGAGTCGTTTGATACATGCCTGTAATCATGCCGGAACGATTGGGGGCACAGACACCGGCAGTGGTAAAGGCATTGGTATAGCGAGTTCCTCGGCTTGCAAGGTCGTCAAGGAACGGAGTGATAGCGTGAGGGTCACCATAACAACCCAGATGCGGTGAAATATCTTCTGCCGAGAGCCAGAGGATGTTAGGTCTGGACGCCGCATGACTCATGGGCACGGACAGAACGAAGGCCAGTAAAACCAAAGGAAGGGAGTGTTGCTTCATGACGGTATGAGTGGATGAGAAGGGGGAGATTAAAAAACCGGTTAGATTACCAACTGGCCTGAAGAAGATCTCACTTGGCTTGGAGTTGGAATTCTAACCGGTTTGTAGATGAATTACAGAGTTGTTATTTGCCAATGCAATACAGATGTTTTTCACCGCGGATGTAGAGCCGATTGTTAGCCAAAGCCGGGGATGCATAGACATATTCGTTAAGTGAATTCTCAGCTATGACTTCCAATTCGCTACCAGGTTTAACGATTTTAGTGGTGCCGTTGTCAGCAATTAAGAAGGCCAGACCATTGGCGTGAAGTAAGGATGCACTAAAGTGATTTCCTAAACGGTCTAACCACAATCGTGTTCCATCTTTGGTGCTGTAGCAATTAGCGGTACCGCGGTCATCGGCGACAATTAGATAATCACCAATGACGACAGGCGAGGGGACATAGCAGCGAACTTCTTTACTGTGCCATCGGACGTGGCTTTCCGTGACATCGCCTTTGCCTCGTGGATCGATACCCATCACGTGGTAGGTCGGGTAACCCGCACACATATAGAAAAGTTCCCCGTCATAAACCATGGAGGCGACGAATTGTTCCGTCGGACCTTCGACGACCCAATGGACGTCTCCATTGTCCGGATTCAAACTGATAATGTGCTTTGAGCCAGAGAAGACCATTTGCATTCGCCCGTCGATTTCGCGGATCAGCGGTGTGCAGTAACTGCGGATACCGTAGGAGCGTTTGGTTTTCCAGACGGTTTTGCCTGTCTTCCTATTTAACGCAAGAATATAAGAATCACCGTCATGGTCCCCGTTTACAATGACAAGGTCTTTGTAAAGCACAGGACAACTGCTGTATCCATGAGCGCTGATGAACTCGCCGGGTTTAACGAGCCATTGCTGATTGCCATCAAAGTCATAGGCTGCGACCACCATTTTCCCCGGGAAAATCTTGCGTTCCGAACCGACATTCGGTGCCACGATTTCCTTGTCTCCTGCTTCGAAGAATGTCACGTAAATCAGCTCTCCATCGGTGGCGGGAGTGCCGGAAGCAAAACTATTTAGTGCATGTTTTTTCTCGAGTTTGGCTTTGATGACGTCCCGTTTCCAGACGACTTCGCCCGTATTTGAGTTGAGAGCAATCAGTTGGCGAACTTGTTCGTCAAGGTTGCAGGTCACGACAAAGGCTCGGTCTTCCCAGATGATAGGAGAGGCATGTCCAATGCCTGGGATTTCGGTTTTCCAAAGAATGCCCTCTCCGGTTTCGCCGTTCCATTTTAGAGGTGGTGTCGTGGAGTTGCTTGAACCGTCTCCACGAGGTCCCCGCCAACCGGGCCAATTCTCAGCCTGTGCTGTGAATGCGAAAGAAACAGTAAGCAAAAGAGCAAGTAGTGATCGTTGGTGTGTCATTCGTTAGGGCCTGCGGTAAAGCGAGAAATCAAGCTAGAATACGTAGAGATGTATTCTACAGGTTTTTACATGAGATAGCCAAAGAAGCGGTGTGCCAAAGTATTCGACTGACCAGTGTTTGATGCAGGGGAGATTGCTCGCGCCGGAGTTGCTTGGCGATTTGAGCGAAAGTCAGATTGATGAATCTGACGATGTCTTACAAACTCGATTTGCCGATGAACAATACTTGTTCTTTCGCGAGGTATTCGATCGTCAAGCGATTGAAGCGGTTCGGGAAGAAGTCTTCGGTCGATTGTTGTCAGTTGGAGAGGTTGAGGCTCCGGCTTCCGAAGGAATCTTCACCGGGGTGAGTCACAGAGAGTCCGTTAAAGAAGGACTAGGAGAATTTTGGCGAAGTGTCTCCAGTGGGAATGCGCTGAGGAATGTGAGTCACGGTGCGATAGCCCAAAACCTGCTAGGACGGATTCTTGGTGTTCCTGCAGTTGCCCATGACTACATGTTTTTGAGGCCTGCCGTTCCGGGGCGTTCTACTCACCTCCATTATGATCATCCTTTTTTTGCGAGAGGTAGTAGTCAGATTGTGACGGCTTGGACTGCCTACGGAGATATTCCTGTTAATGAAGGACCACTGCTGGTGGTAGACCAATCCCATCGATTTGATGATTTGGTCGCTGTATCTCAAGCCGTAGACTATGAATCCAATGAGACGCCTTTGGTGCAACTCATGCAGGACCCAGCAGAATTGGCTCGTCAGCGAGGCGTGAAGTTAAAGACAGCTGATTTTCGGGCGGGTGATTTGATCGTCTTTTCAATGACTCTACTGCACGGCAGCCTGGATAACTGCAGTCAGGAAGGGCGGATTCGGTTGTCGAGCGATGTGCGGTGGCAGCCAGAGGCGGATCCGGTTGACCCTCGTTATGTAGGCGATGATCCACCAGGCACGACGGGCGCTGGCTACGGAGAATTGAACGGAGCGAAACCGCTCACGATCAATTGGCACCAACGTTAATTAAGGCGTGCTGCTAGGGAATGCCATGCCGGCAAATCAAACCAAATAGGCCTAGATCAATTCCCGCATCGGTTCGTGGTCGGATAGATACTGAGGTCGGCCGGTTAAATCGGGCACGGTCACAGTATTTGGGTTGATACCCATTTGGTGATAGAGCGTGGCAATTACCTCACCAAAATGAGTCCGACGTTCAACAGGGTATGCAGCGTGCTTGTCGGTCGCACCGATCACCTGTCCTGTACGCATGCCGCCACCAGCGATAAGACCACCACCTACGGCAGGCCAGTGGTCGCGGCCTGCGTTTTTATTAATCCGTGGCGTACGTCCAAATTCACCCCAGGCGACAACTGAGACATCGTCTGCTAACCCACGCTCGTAGATGTCCTCGATCAGAGCTGAAAGGGCCTGATCGAAATAGGGCAGGTGGGTATTCTTTGCTTCAGAAAAGTTATTGCTATGGAAGTCCCAACGACCAAAGTTGAGCGTCACGACTCGAGCTCCGGCTTCGACTAGCCGACGAGCAAGCAGAAACTGTTTGTTGTCCCGGGGAGCGCCATCGCCGTAACGAGCTTCGTGACCGGTTCCGTAGCGTTCGAGAGTAGCAGGGTCTTCTTTACTGAGATCCATTGCCTCTGCAAGACGGCTGGAAGTAAGGA
>CALKCC010000124.1 GCA_938082855.1 uncultured Pirellulaceae bacterium
CACGGCAGGGCATGATGACCCTTATTCGTGGAACTACACGATCAATCCACGAGGACGTGACAAGGATGAGGAAGATAAGATATTTTCGCTGGTCCCCAATACTTTTGGGGGAACGCTGAGTTGGTATGCCTCAGAGGGCGAGGATGCCGAACAAACCGATGGAATTGCTGCGACGGAAGCAGTACAACTTTTGGAAAAATACAGCAAGTCTGGGCGTCGCTTTTTTATGACAGTTGGGCTGTATCGGCCTCATACGCCGTACGTTGCACCGAAGAAGTATTTTGATTTGTATCCTCTCGACGAGATCCGTGTACCGGAAGTCCCATCGGATTATCTGTCGACAATTCCAAAACCGGCAGTGACGTCAATTCGTCGCAAGAAGGACCAAATTGATCTACGTGATGATTTGGCCAGGCAGGCGATCCAAGCTTACTACGCATCAATCAGTTTTGCAGATGCGCAACTTGGACGCGTGTTAACGACTCTGCAAGATACTGGACTTGCAGAGAATACGATCGTTGTTTTTACGTCGGACCATGGCTACCACATGGGCGAACATGGCCATTGGCAAAAGACGACGCTTTTTGAAAATGCGACGCGTGTGCCATTGGTGATTAGCGGGCCTGGTGTTATTGCCGAAGGTCAGTCAACCGAGGGGTTGGCCGAGTTGGTCGACGTTTATCCAACCATGACTGAACTGGCTGGGTTAACTACTCCCAAAAGTGTCTCTGGTAAAAGTCTCGTCCCGATACTCAAAGATCACTTAACCACGGTTCGTTCAAGCGCATTCACTCAGTACAGCAATGGGTATTCGATCCGCACAAGTCGTTACCGGTATACCGAATGGGGCGAAAAAGGCGAACTCGGTGCAGAACTGTATGATCATGAATCCGACCCCGAAGAGCTGATTAATCTAGTCGGCTCGGCGGAAGTCGCGGATGTTCAGTCCGAGTTGCAAATACAGTTGCATATTCGCATTGAGGAAGCGAAGGTTACGCCGCAGGGGATTAAACAAAACAGATTTGTGAATGGACGTAAGGTACCGCAGCCTAATCCGTGATGTAATATACGAATTGAGCCGGCTACGCAATCACATCGTGGATTACGCGACCGTGTACGTCCGTGAGACTTTCTTCGCGTCCCTGATGAAAATAGGTAAGACGCTCATGGTCCAAGCCCATTAGGTGGAGGATGGTGGCATGGATGTCATGGACATGCGCTCTTCCTTCGACTGCTTCGAAGCCGAAATCGTCGGTAGCTCCGTACCTCGTACCTCCCTTAACTCCGGCGCCTGCCATCCACATCGAAAAACCATAAGGATTATGATTACGTCCGGGGGCATTTTTACCTTCACTAAACGGCATCCTCCCGAATTCGCCTCCCCAGATAATTAATGTCGACTCTAACAGTCCTCTTTGATCGAGATCCGTTATCAAAGCATCAATGGGCTGGTCGATTTCAGCGGCATGTTGTCCGTGATTGTTTTCAATGCTGACATGAGCATCCCAGGTGTCAGCAAGGTGGCCGCCACCGGAATATAGTTGGATGAACCGGACTCCCCGTTCAACCAGACGTCGTGCAATAAGGCAGTTACGCCCAAATTCGTCGGTCGGCGTCTTCCCAACGCCATACATTTCCAAGGTCGCCTGAGTTTCATCCTTTAGATCTACTGCTTCGGGGGTTTCCGCTTGCATCCGATAAGCAAGTTCATAACTTTGAATACGAGCTGCAAGTTCTTCGCCGCCTGGCCGTTCTTTCAAGTGCTTTTCGTTTAATTGCTTAAGTAGATCCAGTTGGCGACGTTGAGCGACTCGATCCAGATGTTTGGGACCCTGGAGGTCGAGTATTGGGTTTCCTGTTGGGCGAAATAGAGTGCCTTGATAGGTCGAAGGCATGAAACCACTAGAGTAATTCGGTTCTCCGGAAATTGGGCCTCCACGCTTATCCATCATCACCACGTAGCCTGGTAAGCTCTGATTGTCCGTGCCCAAACCATAGACACTCCAACTGCCAAGCGATGGGCGGCCAATAAATGTGCTACCAGTGTTCATGGCGACGAGAGCACTGCCATGTGCATGGCTATCCGCATGGCAGGAATTAATGATGGCTAGTTTATCCGCGTGTTTCCTGACGTTAGGAAAGTAATCAGATATCATCAAACCACTTTCCCCACCGGGCTTAAACGGCCTGAATTCGGGAGTCAAGAAACCTACTTTGCGACCGCCGGAATTGATATAGTTTTTGCCTTCTGGAAGAGGCATGCCGGCGTACTTCTTTAGTTCAGGCTTGTAATCGAATGTGTCAACCTGGCTAGGCGCGCCGTTCATCATTAGAAAGATGACATTTTTGGCCTTCGCAGTGAAGTGTCCATCTCGCGGTGTAAGTGGACCGGTGGCTTCCGCAGCCTTGAGGTGACGCTGAAAGAATCCGTCAGAATCCAGAAGGCTACTCAGGGCGAGTCCGGCAAAACCGCCACCCATTTGCCAGACAAACTCGCGTCGTGTGTTTCCACAAGGATATAGTTTGCGGGACATTGTGTATTACCTCGTTTGTTTTCTTGCAATGTTAGTCGGGGACGGATTAAACCATCAATCGATGTACAGGAATTCGTTCAGATTCATGAGTACGTGACAAAGGGAAGCAAAGGCCAATCGTTCAGGCGTTGCTTGGTCGGTTTCCAAGCCAATCGTATATTTGCGACTGAGGTAGCCCCATACATGTTGTAATTCATCGATGGAAAGTGCACGGTCGTAGATGATAATTTCAGCTATATCCCCATGCCAATACTCGGTTCCGAAGTTTCCTTGAGTACCGACGACATAGGGGCCATTCAAATCACGCTTAGCAAGCGAAGCGGACGTTGCGAGTTGGCGACCATTTACGAATGTGGCAGCCTGTTCTGGACCATTTAAGGCAGTAAGGATAAACGCAGTGTCAGGTGATTCAATTTCACCTGCAGGTTGAAAGGCATCCGAAAACCGGATTTTTCCTTCACCTGTTGTCCCAAGAAATAGTGACGTCGTTGATCGGCCACGGCTATTCCAGTTACTGATGATCTCGCGATGACGACCGTCTGTGGAGGCATCTGCTGCAACTGCAATAACAGTTAATTGTTGGTTAGAGAACGGAGTGCCTGTTAGTTTTAATAACTGATTAGTACCATTGAAACGCAGGGTAGGCTTTCCGCCAATCCCCTCTGGAACGAAGGTCGGACGTGTGGTTGCTTCGGCTTGTGCCGCATCGATCGGGAATTGGCCGTCTTTGGAAGAGCCTGACACGTCACCCCAGAGTTTTACACCTGCAGCTTCATCTGTATCGATGCGTTGTCCGGCATCCAACCAAACGGACAGCCCCTCTTTAATGCTCAACGATGACTCGTATGCCGGTGAAAATGACGGCTGCGACTCAAACTGCTTAGCCTGGGCCCGAATGTGATTCAAGGAGGCCTCGACTTCAAATGATTCTGGCTCACGACCGATAGCGGCGATCCATGCGGCATTTATTTGTGCGTTGATGTCTTCAGGATGCAAGTCATTCATTTGATTTGCCATTGCTTGACTATTTTGATGCACAAAATGATTATTCAAAAGTGCTAGGGCCTGGGGGGCCACTGTGGTAACATCACGACGACCACAAGGAAGCGTTGTGTCGGTGAAATTAAATGTTGTCATCAATGGCAGGAGCCGCGAGCGTTTGGTCATCATGTAAATGCTTCGTCGGTTCCGTTCACTTAACGGCGAATTTCCCCAAGCTCCACTCTTTCTGGACAAGCCTTCCAATGCCTCGGGGCTCATTTTAGGGAAGAAGCTGGGGCCTCCCATGGCAGGATTGAGTTGTCCACTCGCAAACAATATTGAATCGCGCAATTGTTCCGCATCCAGACGTTTGCGTTTGGCTCGCCACCAAAGGGTATTCAAATAATCCTTCTCGGAATATAGCTGTTGTTGCTCGTGATGGGACTGTTGTTGATAGACACTGGACATGACAATCAATTTGATAATGCGTTTCATTTTCCAGTTGCCGGAAACCAGTTCAGCGGCCAGCCAATCGAGTAATTGGGGATGGGTAGGGAGTTTCCCTTTGAATCCAAAATTGTTTGGCGTGCGGACTAAAGCTTCGCCCATCGTGTGCTGCCAAAGGCGATTTACGATTACACGGGCTGTAAGCGGATGTTCAGGATGAGTGATCCAATTAGCAAGCTGAAGTCGCTGGTGTGTGGTGTCACTTTCGTTTGGTGGCGGGGTAAAGGTTCTTTCAAGGCCGGGAATTGAGGAGATGGAAGCTGGAGCGACCACTTCGGCAGGTTTTGTGCGTTCGCCATTAATGAGACGGTGCAATGGGACGACCGCATTACTACGATCTGTCCACCCAAACACCTTGGAACCTAAACGTTTTTCGGAAGGTCCTCCGAGATCTGCCTGTCCAATGTAACCGGACCAAAACGAATTGGCGAAGCGATAGTAATCCGTTTGTTTAATGGGATCGAACTTGTGGTTGTGACAACGGGCACACTTAACGGTAAGTCCGATGAAAGCGGACGAGGTCGTGTGAACCATATCTTCGAGTCGCGTGTACTGATAATCGGCGGGATCGTTGGGTTCATCATTCCAAGTTCCGGCGCGAATCATACCCGTTGCAATAAGGGAGTTTTCGTCACGGTAAGGAACTTCGTCGCCAGCGAGTTGGTCTCGCACAAATTTGTCGTAAGGCATGTCGTCATTAAATGCGTTAATTACCCAGTCGCGGTACATCCATATGTTGGGTTTAAGCTGGTCACGTTCGTAACCACAAGTTTCGGCAAAACGAATGAGATCCAACCAGTGGCGCGCCCAGCGTTCTCCGAAATGAGAGGAGGCTAGTAGGGTATCTACCATCGTTTCGTACGCAGACTCGGATTTATCGTCTAGGAACGCTTGCGTTTGTGCCGGCGTTGGCGGAAGTCCAGTAAGGTCGTAAGAAAGTCGTCTTAACAAGGTACGTTTATCGGACCTCGGGGCAGGATTCATGTCATTCTGCCTAAGCTTATTGAGGATGAAGGCATCAATCGGAGTATTGATCCATGGCTCATCGAGCGGCAACGGAACGGCAGGCCGTTCTACGGACTGTAAGGACCACCAGTCTCGCCCGCCGCGCACATCGGAGGTGCGCTCATAGATATCCAGAGTTCGCCCTATCGGCCAAGTTACGCCGCTATCAATCCACGAAACTAAAATGTTGATTTCTTCTTCCGGTAGCTTTTGCGATTCGCCTTTTGCAGGCGGAGGCATTTCCCCGCTGTTGATGCGTTCAATCAGGTAGCTAGCATTAGAATCCCCAGAAACGACTGCTAGGCCGGTATCGCCACCTTTGGTTAACCCCGGCAAAGTCGATAGGTCCAGTCCACCCTTGGGATCAGCGGCATTATGACATTCCACACATCGTTTTGCGATGATCAGCGAAACGTCTGTTTCGAAATCGACGTCTGCCACAGCCGTAGCTATACCTA
>CALKCC010000125.1 GCA_938082855.1 uncultured Pirellulaceae bacterium
TATCCGATCTGGGCAATGCAAGAGTCTAAGAGTTGGTCCGCAGAGTTCTTAAAATGTGCGTTCGACAAACTTGGTGTCGATTGTCCCGGCAGCAAATTCAGGATGTGTGAGCACTTTTTTATGGAAGGAAGCAGTCGTTTCTATCCCGCCAACCTGAAGTTCCTCAAGGCATCGGAGCATCGTGGCAATTGCTTCTTCCCGAGTAGGACGGTGTACCAGCAGTTTACCAATCATGGAGTCATAATAGGGTGGCACAGTGTATCCCGCATAGACATGTGAATCCCAGCGAACTCCCAAGCCACCTGGGATAACCAGATGTTCAATTTTTCCGGGGCACGGTTGGAAATTCTTATCGGGGTTCTCTGCATTGATTCGACACTCGATCGCGTGTCCTTCGCAGGTGATGTCGTCCTGAGTGAATGGAAGTTTCTCGCCTGCTGCCACGATGATCTGATTCTTAATGAGGTCGACGCCGGTGACTAATTCTGAAACCGGGTGTTCCACCTGAATACGTGCATTGACTTCAATGAAGTAAAAATTGTGATCTTTATCTACGATGAATTCAACGGTGCCGGCATTGTGGTAATTGGCTTCGCGAATCATGCGCACAGCCGCGTCACAAATTGCCGTACGAACTTCAGTGGGCAGATTGGTTGCCGGAGACTCTTCGATGAGTTTTTGATGGCGCCGTTGAGTGGAGCAATCCCGTTCCCATAGGTGGACTACATTGCCATGTTGATCAGCAATCACCTGAACTTCCACGTGACGTGGGTTACCAACGTATTTTTCTAAATAGATCCCGGCATTGCCGAATGCGGCTGCTGCTTCCTGTTGGGCAGCTTGAAGTGCATTTTCCAAATCGTCTTCGGTTTCTGCTACACGCATCCCTTTTCCACCACCACCGGCGGTCGCTTTGATTAACACAGGGAATCCGATTTCAGCAGCTACTCGTTTGGCTTCTTTGACATCTTCGATCAGGCCGTCTGAACCTGGAACGACGGGGACGTCGGCGGCCCGAGCCATTTTTCGAGCTGTGTTTTTATCTCCGAGCTTTTCCATCGATTCCGGGAGTGGCCCGATAAAGTCGATTTCGCAATTACGGCAGACATCATTGAAATGTGCATTTTCGGCCAGAAAGCCATAGCCAGGATGGATGGCGTCGGCGTTACCAACTTCGGCCGCACTGATGACGCGGTCGATCTTGAGATAGCTTTCATTGGAGCGGACTCCGCCTACGCAATAGGCTTCGTCGGCGAGATCAAGGTAGGCTGCTCCCCTGTCCCCTTCACTAAAGATGGCAATCGTTTCAATGCCTAACTCTTTACAGGCTCGAATGACTCGAAGTGCAATTTCGCCTCGGTTTGCGACAAGAATACGTTTGTACATAGGTCGTGACGTCTGTTTTCTGAATGACGGACTCGGTAAGTGTGGGTGAGCAGAAGCTTAGCCGCGTGTATCCACTTTGAACATCGGTTTTCCGCAGTCCACGGGGTC
This sequence comes from uncultured Pirellulaceae bacterium, assembly GCA_938082855.1. Classification (GTDB taxonomy): domain Bacteria; phylum Planctomycetota; class Planctomycetia; order Pirellulales; family Pirellulaceae; genus UBA721. The sequence goes on from CALKCC010000125.1 coordinate 1,495, forward strand.
CTGGTCATTAACCAAAATGGCAACAACCTTACCGCTGACTTCCGCAGAGATTTCGTTGAAGACTTTCATCGCTTCCACGATACAAACGGTGGTATCGCTGCTGATGCTGTCCCCGACTTTAACAAAGGCTGGAGAATCGGGGTTTGGCGACCCGTAAAACGTGCCGACCATGGGGCTGTCGATGGTCACAATGTGATCACCTTCATCGTCAGCGGGGGCCTCATTAGCTGGAGCGGCAGCGGCAGCAGGAGCTGGAGCGGCGGCAATCGGTTGAACGACACCTCCACGAGACAACCTGACTTTTTGACCGTCCTGTTCCAGATCGATTTCGGTTAAGTCATTTTCCTTCATAAAATCTACGTATTGAAGGAGACGTTCCATATCGAAGACGTTACTGGATTTCGCCATGGTACTAGTATTCTTCCTCTAATGAAGCAATTGAATTCGCGATAATAAGCAATTCTAAGCATAATTGCTTAAAACTTCTAAGGGGTAACTGCTTTATTTGTAGTTACTATATCTCCCCTGTTTATCGGCTATTTTACGTATTGAACAAATGATTTTTCGTTGGCAATGGTGAATTTATCTTAGAGTTCCACAATTGCATCTTCTAATTTCTTAGGGACACTGGTTAAAACTTCGTGCCCGTCCTTAGTTACAAGAACATCATCTTCGATGCGAACCCCTCCCCAGCCTGGGAGATAAATACCGGGTTCTACCGTGACAACCATGCCCGGTTCAAGCGGAACATGTTGATTCGAGGCAAGTCTGGGGAATTCATGAATGAAGGTACCAATTCCATGTCCCAGGCTATGGCCAAAGTACTTTCCGTAGCCAGCGTTAGCAATGTGATTGCGAGCTGCAGCATCAACTTTGCTCATAATGGCACCTGGCTTGATCGCCTTAATCGCCTTGAGCTGGGCCTGCAGCACGGTGTTATAGACCTTTTCAAACTTGGCAGTCAATTTTCCGGTGACAATCGTTCGCGTGATGTCGCTCAAGTAACGATCGTAATCGGCTCCCCAGTCAAATAAACAGAAGTTATCGTCCCCGATTCTTTGTTCGCCGGGCTGAGCGTGTGGCAGAGCAGCCTGAGGTCCGACTGCGACGATGGGGTCAAAACTGGTACCGCGGCCGCCAAATTGGCGAATTTGATGTTCCAAATTAAAGGCGATTTCTTTTTCGGTTTGCTCGGCGGTAAGTGACGCTTTGATAACTTCAAAGGCCTTTTGGGCCGCTTTGACGGCATTACGAATCGACTGAATTTCGCCTTTGTCTTTGATCTCACGAAGCTTTTCAATGACGCTGGATGTGGTCACTAAATTGACACTCGGTAAGGCTTCGGCCAGTGCTTCGGCCTGTCCTAGAGAGAGTGAATTTCCTTCCAGTGCGACGGATGGAACTTTGGCTTTGGTGATCAGTTTGCGACTGGCTTCGACCATAGACTCCACCGAAGGACGAATCACCGAGTCGATATCCGGACAGTCACTCTGAATTTCAGAGATGTAGCGGAAATCACTGATGATGATGGTGTTCTTCGGAAGAACTAGCAGATAACTGGAGTCTCCACTGAAGCCGGAAAGGTAGGTGACGTTCAATTCGTCGGTCACCAACATCGCAGTGATTCCCTGTCGCTTAAGTTCAGCTCGAAGCTTTCGACGGCGTTGTGCAAAACGGCTCATATTCCATTGTTCCTGTTTAGAGTGCTGCTTAGCCCCCGAGATATCTTCAGGGGGGGATTGAGGTTAACTCAATGGACGATTGTCCTGGTCAACATGGACGACGACCGGAGAGTGTTCCTGTTCGTCCTGACTGTCCTGATACTGAGCATAACTACAAATGATGACCATCTCTCCCGGTTTCATTAAATGGGCCGCGGCTCCATTGATGCAAATACGCCCGGAATTTCGCTCGGCTACGATCGCATACGTCGTTAGTCGAGTACCACTGGTTATGTTATAGATGTCGACCTGTTCGTGTTCACGAATGTCGGCTAATTCCAGCAATGCCTCATCGATCGAAACCGACCCTTCGTAATGAAGCTCGGCTTCGGTAACCGTTGCCCGATGAATTTTGCTTTTTAGTAGTGTGCGAATCATGTAAGTCGAAGCGTCTAAGTAGTTGGCCAATCCTGCCATGGATTTAGGAAGAAAGATTGAGGAGCTCGGGCCATCGTGACCTTTGGCAAGCCGAGCGTGTTGTAGGCGACAAGCCCAACAATCATACCTCTCTGGTTACTCCCCATCTTATGCAACTATTTCAGATTTGTAGAGGAGGGGGTTTTGAGTTTTGAGAGTGGATTATCGGGTTGCTACCCTCCTAATCCTGCAATCCAGAACGCTAGCCCGATGATTGCAAAACAGGTAAGTACCGAGACGACAAAACCAATCACGTCTGCCTTGGTTGGTTTCTGGAATTCCAGTTGACTGTTGGGGAACAGCTTGACGCGGTCTGCTGGTTGCTCTCCCGCATAGACTGCCTCAAGCTTCGCCTGATCAGCTTCCGGGTCTGGTACAACACGTGTCTTCATCTTGGCATAGTATCGATCGAGTGCTTCCTTTGAATTTCCAGCTCCCAGAGCGCTGGTAATGAAGCTGGCAATAATCATGACCAGGAACGGCATGATGATCTTAGGTACCAGTTCCAACGCATTACGATTGGCTTTGGACTGACCGGCAATATCGACTCCCAAAGGCAGGAAAAATGCCAGATTGAGTTTGAAGTTGCCTTCTCCACGCATGGCTGTCCCCTGGGGGTACTGATACACCGTGGTCGTGGTATCTCCCTCAACCTTTATATCCGTAATTTCTGGTTTTACAGAAGCATCGACGGGGACCACTTTGTCCCAGAACATAGCCTGTCCTCCACTCCATAGCTTCTGGCTTCCATCTTTATTCGTTTCAAACTCACGAGGTGAGTTGACTCGAACTCTGGATTTCCCGACTTCTAATTCGATTAACTCAGTTCCCTCTTGGTTGGGGACGGCAATGATAGTTCTTTCTTTGTTCATGAAACTTGGTTCCAGCTTGGCATGATCCGACTGTTGAGCTTCAGGCAGAGTTTCCTTCTTTTCTCGCCAAGCTTCTTGCTGAAGAGCCAGGTGCTTGCGGATCGATGACTTGCTCAGCACTTCCAACTTAGACACGTGTTTCATCGGCTCAGTGTGAAGGAACGAATCATTCGTTCTCCAGGCAGGCATCAGGTTCGGGCCAAAGTAAGGAATCATGGTGAAGAACAAGAGACAGTAAGCGACGGTAATCCAGGCCGCCTTCGTGGAGGCTTTTCTCCAGTACATGCCAACCCAGAATGGTGCCGCAAATACGAGCGTGAACCAAAAGGTGATCGTTAGTTGTTGAATCATGTCGAAGATTAGCAGGGAAAACATGATCGAGCCGCCCACGATGATTGTGCCGGTGATTTTCCCAGTGAGCAGACAGTTCTTTTCCGAAGCGGTGGGATTGATAAATGGAACGTACAGATTACGAACGACCAATCCGGATCCCACAATCATGTAGGCATCCACACTGCTCATTAAAGCGGCCAGTAGACAGGCGAGCATCAGGCCACGGAAGCCAGGTCCGAGTAGCTGCATCGAGGCATAGCCCCAGGCCTGATCCGGGTCTTTGATTAATTCCGCAACGTCGGCGTAGAGCGTGGCGGCGATGAGTCCGGTGAGCACCCATCCCAAAGTACAAAATCGCTTAAGGAAGTTACCTACCACCAATCCGGTCCGCGCGTCGTTTTCCGTCTTGGCACTTCCACCACCTGTGGCGATGAAATGAGGCTGTACGACGATGCCAAATAAATTGGAAAAGACAATAGCGATCAGATAGGCAAGAGAAAAGTCAGCTCCGACTCCGCCCATTAAGTCAAAAAATGACTCAGGTAGCTGATCGTGCATGACGTGAAAACTACCCTGCCCTTCGGGATTTAATTGGCTGTCTCCAGTCAATGCATTTAGTCCCAGAGGTATCAGCATGCAGCTCAAAGCGATGACGCAGATACCCTGAATCAAGTCCGTGAAGTAGGCCGCCGTGAGTCCTCCCAGCATGCCGTAGAGTAAGACGATGACTCCCACAGACGGGACAAGTACGTACTGCAATTCGATCTGACTGCCGAATAAGTTGACATGTTCAACGCCAATCATGGGAGCCGCGGTTTTGGCAATGGCCGAGAAAAACATCGAGCCATAAATCATGAAGAAGATGACTCCAAAGATGGCGTAAGCGCCGCCTAGTTTTTTACTCTCATAACGCTCGACATACCAGTCGCCTAACGTGAGGTGGCGCATGCGGCGATACCAAACTCCAGTGATCCAGTAAAACGGAGTGACAAACAGCCAGTACATCACTCCCCACATCCCGTTCATGCCCTTGGTAAATGTACCGCTACCCGTAATGATCGGGTCCTGAGGGCCTGTACCGGCTCCAAACGCAGCAAACGTCTGCATTAGCTTTCCAAAGCCTCTGCCTCCCATGAAGTAATCTTCCTGCTTCTTGTTGAGGCGAGCACAGTAGAGTCCGATGGCAACCAGAACGAGGAAATAAACGGCAAGGACGAT
>CALKCC010000126.1 GCA_938082855.1 uncultured Pirellulaceae bacterium
TTTCCGCGGCTTGGGCAAGCCTGCTTGTGTGGGTTGGTGTACTGTTATGGCTCTGCCGCCGGAACTGGAGGCTGGCGTTTGTTTTACCGTCACTCACCGCGTGTTTGGCACTATTTATTAACAAAGAATTTGTGGAATTCGGTTCTCAGGGATTTGTGGCGTCCCTTTGTGTGACAGTCTATACGGTGTTTGAGCGTTTGGTGACCAGCTTCAAAGTGCGTCAGGTTAGTCAGGAGTTTGAATTTGAGCTTCAGGCCCGGCCAAGTTTGTTGACGTCATTGCTTGTCACGTTGCTCCTGTTTGGAGGATCATCCTATGTGACTGCCTATCAGCCGCCGGCAGTGCTTCAGCCTGACAATCAGGAAGAGCAGGCGGAGAATTCTGAGGAGTCGGCCAAGGATGAAGAACGCCAGGGGACATTGATTCACTCGGTCTATCTTCCGATTGATGAAGAAGGCAAAGATGTCGGAGAGTATTTATATCTAGCGGATGAATTCTATCAGTCATTGCGCAAGTGGTATGCCAATGTTGACCGAAAATCAGAAGCTTGGATCATTTCGTCGGCAAACTATCAGGTTCTTTGGGAACCTCAGGAGAATAACGAGGACATAGTCATTCCCTCAGTACAAATTCAATATGACATTGAGTTGGGAGAAGGACTGCAGCGAATTACTCTTCCGTTTAGTCGCGACGAATGTTCCGTAAGAACAATTCGAGTGAATGAACTAGAGGCTGACTTTCAGTGGCTTCCTAATGCAGAGGGCTTACAGGTCCTCACGGATCAGGAAGGAAACGTGGAACTAGAGTTCGAAATTGTGCCAGTGATGGACTCTCAGGACGGCATAGGTCGCTTTGAACTGACCATCCCAGGCGTTCCAGAGGCTGTACTTGAAACGTCACCATTGTCTGACGAACATAAGATTCTGCTCAGCGGAATTCATGGACAGACTCGAGTAGATCCATTGACGAAGCGTCTAGCGGCGGCTCTGGGGAGCACGGAGCAAGTCGGAGTGGTTTGGGCGATGGGAGACGTTGAAATTGCCGGTGTCTCCGTACTTGAGTCCAGTGAATATTATTGGCTCAAAATCGCCCCTCATTCAGTCGTCATGGACGTGCTCTTGCAGGTGGAGGTGGTTGCAGGGACTACTCAACAGTTTAGTCTCAACGTGGATCCACGGCTCAGGTTGTTGCCAATCCGTTCAGGGCAGATCATTTCGGAAGCCCCGCGGATTCGCGATGGCGATTTGAAAACTCTGTACTTTACCTTACAACGGCCGGTATCCACCAGTTTTGAAGTACAACTGTCGTTCTATCTCGAGGATGTATCCGGAATAGGAAATATTCCTGTCCCGGAAATCACCCCCATCGTGCAGAGGCGACGGGAACGCTGGTTGGCGTTAAGCGTGAAAGAAGATTTGACCTGGCACAGTTCTCTTCAGACAGTCGAGTCCGAGGGAAGTGAATTGTATTCCAAGTGGGGGACACCGGATCAGCCACCTCAGGCAATTTATTCAGTGAGCGAAGAGCTGCTGGCCTTAGAAGAGCCTATTACAACGCTGCCGCGAGTTGTTAAGACCGAGGTGGAGCAGACGAATAGTGTCGTTGTCGATTCAAGGGAATTACTGACGCTATACCATGCGGAATTACTGATCGAAGATGGCCAGTCTTTTCAACAGAGCTATCGCGTACCTAAAGGGAGCATTATAGAGTCCTTCACGCTATTGCAGGAAGGAGCCATCCTACCTGCCAGAATTCAGTTTGATCAAAAGGGACTTCTGACGGTATTTACCGATGCTGGAGTTACTGGGGAAGTAACGGTGGAGATTAGAAGCCGAATTCCTTTGCGTACTGAAGTTGTGAAGCTACCAGTGATTACTCATGAAAACGGAATTGTGATTGATGAAAAGATATCGGTGATTCAGCGTTCGGACGTCATCGTTGAACTGGAAGGGGGGAATTCACGACCAACGATAGCAGGCGGATATATTGAAAAGTTGGGAGGACGCTTGTTCACCGAATTCAACTCTGTTACCGAAGCCAACTCCAGCACGCTTAGAATTCGCCCCAATGAAGTCGAATTACGAGGGGCGGCTAGTGGTGGATTGGTGGAAACAGACGGTCAGTGGCGGTATGTGCTCCACGCGGACTTCTCAGTGGCAGCGGGGGCTGTCAGCGAATTGCAGCTTCTGATAAATGACATCCAATTCGAGAGTGTGGAAGTGCAACAGGGAGATTACTTACTTGATCTCAATCAATATGCAGCTGGGGACTACTTGGTGACGCTTCGTCCCAATCAACTTCAGAAGGAAAACGTTACGTTTCAAATTGCTTTTGAACTGGAGCCGTCTGATGGAATTCTGACCGTTCCGGAATATTCCTTTGTGGCATCGGAGGCAAGTAATGTTCAGCATTTCTTCTTTGCTCCCCTGCAGTTAGAAGGGCAGCAGCAAATTGAATGGGATGCTGTTGGGGTTCAGCGAATTACGCAATGGTCCACTGAAGTAATCCCCGATGAGGTTCAGCAACAATCCCATGCTGTCTTTCTCGGCATGGGAAATACGGACATTCGTTCACGTGGATTTGTGCAATCCGCAACACAACTTCAAGTCGAAGTGGCAAGTTATGAATTGGCTGTGATTGACAAGAATCATATTGTTGGCCTAGCTAGGTTTGACGTGTTGCCTACACGTGGATCTGACCTCTCTCTAATTTGGCCGGAAATGTGGGTGCTCGAGGGAGTCTCTATTCAGGGGACGTCCGTGGCAGCCCAGCAACGTGAATTGCAGTCCACCTCGAGCGAATCCAATACTCGTGTTGTCATCCCTTTGTTGTCCGACGGTCAAATCCAACAAGTCGATGTCGTTTTTACTTTGGGCAGCGGCAGGAGGCTTACCGCGGGAGCTAACCTACTGCAATTGCCTGTCCCAGAAAGCGAAGTCGTTGAGTCGAATATAACGATACAGGCTGCTGACACCGATTATGCCTCGTTGCAATTTGCAAGCGACAACGTTGAAGCAGGCTCGTTGGCGATGTTGCTTCAGCAGGAAGTTGCCTGGGCTACTGAACTGGTAAACAATCGCCTTTCTGGCGATTTTGAAGTTGAGCAGTCATTGTTGGCTGAACAACAGTATTGGCAGGCTTATCAGGATCGCTTGCAGGTGTTGGCTGACGTGGAGTCGCAAACTGAGTCAAATCTGACATTAACAGGGCTACCGGAAGCGGGATTTGGATACCGTGACTTCCAGGTGCTACAGACTCCAGGGATCCGTTTAACTGGCCATACGTCTGGAGTGCTGCCTCAAGTGCTTGTCCGCGCCAAATTGCATTCGTCGGTCAGCCAAGTTTGGAAACTACTTGGTGTCGTCCTGGCCATTGCGGTCAGTTGTGGTTTGGTTTATGTTCTGACCGAACAGGGGTGGCTTGCCAATTGGATTAGTCAGGCACCCATGAGTCCCCTGGTGCTTTTAGGAGTACTTTGGTGGACATTTCTTGCTCCCGCAGTCATCGGACTGGTTTTGATTCTCATGGGCATTACCGGTCTGGTTCTACCGGATCGTCGATTTATCAAAGTGCGATTCGATTGGGTTACGGAGCCTCGCCAACAGCCTTCGAATCAAAAGTGATATTGGTCGAAGTTAGTATTGGCAAGAATCGGTGGATGTGCTAATTTTTTGTTGCCTCAGAGAATAAGCATACGTCCGAGAGGACGTGACAATTCTGAAAGAGGCAAATCTGTAATCGACAGGGAAAGGGTAGCCAAGGAAGGACGCTCTTACCAACAGATGAAACGGGAATGCAGAAAATTGCCGGCACTGGAAGGAGTCCAATATGGCGGCAGAGCCAACTCAGAATACGGGAATTCACATTCGTTGGATGATTCGGAGGGACATGACTGATGTCCTGAACATCGAAACCGAAAGCTTTGAATTTCCTTGGACTGAAGAAGATTTTGTGCGGTGCCTGCGGCAACGCAACTGCATCGGTATGGTAGCCGAACAGGATGATGAAATCGTTGGTTTTATGATCTATGAACTCCATAAAACGCGACTCCATATTCTTAACTTTGCCGTCCATTCAGGACACCGTCGTGAAGGCGTGGGCAGTTTGATGGTTGAAAAGCTTAAGAGTAAGCTTTCAACTCAAAGGCGTAATCGAATTGTTCTTGAGGTACGCGAAACGAATTTGGACGCACAGCTCTTTTTCAAACAACAGGATTTTCTGGCACTTTCGGTGCTTCGTAATTTCTATGATGATACTGTCGAAGATGCTTATCTCATGCAGCATCGATTTGTGGATCAACAGGTTGAAGAACCTGTCAACCGGATCACCCGCTTGGCTGGTTAACGGATTGCTTACTGGCTTGCGGGTAAACGTATCTTTAATACGTCGTGATACTCAGGGGCCGAATTCAGTTCACTCGACAATTTCGCTTCAAGCTAATTCCTGACTCAGTTGATGGATGGTGTTAAACGCATTGCCGTTTCTAAAAGCACGGTATTTTTTTGCTTGCGTGATTATAATTGTGTTGAGCATGATCGCGCTTACGTAGAGCGTGAATTGATAAGAACGACACCTGGAAGAAGAGACAGTTTGTGCAACAGGATCCCGCGTTTCTCCTGGTAGATATAGTACTAGTGCTGGCGGCTTTATTACCGCTCTGGTTGGCCATTGGCTTTACGATCCGATCTCCACTCAACTTCCTGCAAGTCTTGCTTTGGATGCCTGCTGCTATGTTTACGGCATTCTTATGGCGTTCTCGTTTGCATGGACGGATTCCTGAAGATATCGACGGAGCAATCCTTATCAGCAACCACCGTAGTAGCGCAGATCCGTTCTTCATGCAGATGGCTTCTCGTCGTCCCATCGGTTGGATGATTGCCAGAGAATTCGCCTCGGGCCCGCTGATCCGTCACCTCATGAGCGTATTGGATGTTATTACTGCAGGACGTCGAGGTGTGGATACGGCCGCTACCAAGCGAGTTATCAGGGAAGCTAAGGCCGGCCGTCTGATTTGCATGTTTCCCGAAGGAAGATTGAATACTACGGAACAATTTATGCAATCTTGTAGGCCGGGAGCGATCATGGTGGCCATCCGAGCGGGTGTACCGGTCATCCCATGTTACTTACACAATCTACCGTTTAGCAACGTCATTGCTCAGCCTTTTTATACTCCTGCCAGAGTGTCTCTGTTTGTCGGAGAACCAATCGATGTTGTCAAACTAGCCAATGGTCAAACCGACAAAGCGACTTTACAGAGAGTGACGATCCATTGCCTTAAGGAGATTGCCAGGTTAGCTGGGATGCAAGATTGGGAACCTGAGATGGCAGGCAAGAACTGGCTCAAAGACCAAACGTCTTAATTCGCAAGTATCACCTGAATTTGCTCTTCTACATCGGCTAAAGTCGCTTTAATTTGGGTCCGAGACTGAGACGACGCAAGTACCGTTAATACCGGATGGGCTGCTTCGATTTTGGTGTTTGCAAAAGGCAAGTCCGAAAGCTCCACTCCTTGATCTGCTGCTAGCCGTGTTAGTTGGTGGAGTTTGTGATCGTCAATATGACAGGATTTCTGAGCATAGATAATGAGCTTCCCACGGTTTGGTGAATTACTCACTTGTTTCGGAGTGGCATGCTCACCAGTGAAGGTTTCGATGTGATATTTCAAAAGAGGTGATTGCCAGGCCGGTTCGAGTAACTCCATGGTTGCGGTGTAGCGTGGATTGATCTCCAGGATGAAGATGTCCCCTTCGCTAGTGAGGATAAAATCAACTCCCAATAAACCATCCAGTTTGAGCCTTCGGAGGAGATCCCCAAGACGTTCGAGTAATGTGACTTGATTTTCTTCCAGTGAGCCTGTCACTGCACCGCAAAACTGAAAGCAATTCTCTCGATTGAATTGTTCTGTAATACCTAGCAAGGTGGTCTGTTCAGCCCGTACCAGAAAACTGGCGCTCATCGTGATACCAGCGACAAACTGTTGCAAATAAAAGCCGGAAGGAATGGAGTGTCCAACGGTATAGGACTGAATATTCAGTCCGGCGGCGGATAAGAGTGGCTTGATTAACCAGTTATCTTCTCGAGCAATGTTTGCGGGAGACGTCATGATGATGTCAGGTGTATTAAATCCCTCCTCGGCTAGGATGCGTTGTAAGGACTCAGGAGACCGTACCGTGGCGATGGCCTCTTCAGTCGGAGCGAGAACGGGGGCCACCGTTCGCAAGCTCTGGGTGACACCGGGGTGATTCTCTAAGGCACCTGTGAAGCAAATAGCATCTGGAGTGTATTTACTTACCAGGTTATAGATGTCATGCGGGTAATCCGAAAGTGTCTGGCCTTCAGCGACCTTTCTGGTATCCGAATCTCCAAACAGATCGATCGCTGTGACCGTGTAGCCAGCTGCGTGGGCTGATTCGGCAGCCGGACGAACACAGGCGCCGACAAGCAAGACGTGAGAGATATTAATATTAGTCATGCTGATTGGTTGTATCGGACCTGAAGTTACTGTCAAATAAAGTTTGACGATTAAAGCACCTTTTGTCAGCCGGTAAGAATCAATTTACTGTTATGAATTCCTTAATTCGGTAGGGGTTCTTGTAATTGGCCCAGAGTGTGCTATTTTCACTTCAGAGCTTTAGTTTTAGGTTTTCTCAGAATAAACGGAGATTCATCCATGTCGATGTATGTCGGTGAAGCACTCGTTGGCGATGGCAACGAAATTGCACATATTGATTTGTTAATTGGTAGTAAAGATGGCCCTGTAGGCGATGCATTTGCAAATGCTTTGGCTCGTCAAAGTGAAGGTCACAACAACTTGCTGGCTGTTTTAGAGCCAAATTTGGCTGTAAAACCAAGTACCGTAATGATTACCAAGGTAACAATTAAAGGTATGAAGCAAGCAGTTCAAATGTTTGGTCCAGCTCAGGCTGCTGTTGCTGAAGCTGTAGCAGATGCTGTGAAAGAAGGCGCAATTGCCGCTGATCAAGCAGAAGATTTGGTTATCGTATGTGGAGTCTTTATCCACCCAGCAGCTGAAAGTGATGAATTGATCTTTAAGTACAACTACGAAGCAACTTTGCAGGCGATTCGCAATGCAATGACCGGAGATCCTTCTGTTCAGAAGATGCTCGAAGGACGTGATGCCGCTGCTCACCCATACAAGGGATGCTAGTAGTACTTACGAATCAGGCGATTCAAAACGCTTGATCTGTATGAATCAAACGAAAATGCCCTGTTGGTTTTCAACAGGGTGTTTTTGTGCGCAACAGAGGCCGGTGTTGTATCCCTCTAAAGAACTTCCGTCGAATAATTTCAGAGTCGTCGATTCAGTCAATTGGCTGATTAGATAAAATGGGAGTTGAGCATTGAAAGAAATCCTAATTAAGGAAACTGTTGCCCTATGAGCAAACAGAAAATACTAATTCAATTAGATAGTGATAAGCATGCCAGCGTGTTTGATGGTGTGGTTGCCGTGGATTCCGGAGTGGATCATTTATTCCAATACAGTCAAGTTTCTGTAGAGGATGTGGAAGGTTTGGTGCACGGAGCAATGTTTACACGTGGCCCGCAGGACCTTCATCAAACGGCTGTATTTGTTGGCGGTTCAGATGTAGCAGCTGGAGAAAAATTGGCCGAAGCGGCGACGAATTGCTTTTTTGGTCCAATGCGTGTCAGTGTCATGATGGATTCAAACGGGGCAAACACCACCGCAGCAGCGGCTGTGCTGGCTGCTGCCAGAGAGATGGACCTAGATGGTGCTGCAGCTCTTGTGTTGGCTGGAACGGGCCCTGTGGGCTTGAGAGCTGGACGATTGTTGGCAGCGCAGGGAGCCCGCGTAAAACTTGGGTCAAGATCTCTGGAGCGAGCCCAACAGGCTGCCGCTGCCGTTCAGAGTCAGGTTGACGGTTCCGAAGTCCAGGGTGTGGCAACAGCAACGGATGAGGAAACACTGCTTGCAGCCAGAGACGCTGAGGTGATTATTGCAGCAGGGGCTGCAGGAATTCAGTTGATTTCAAAGTCTGTCTGGCAACAATGTGAGCAACTGAAAGTGTTGATTGACCTAAATGCCGTTCCTCCTTTGGGTATTGAAGGCGTGGACGTGATGGATAAAGCAAAAGTAGACGGGCAACAGATTCTTTATGGTGCCATTGGAGTGG
>CALKCC010000127.1 GCA_938082855.1 uncultured Pirellulaceae bacterium
TTGGGGCTTCAAAACCAGAAGACGTATAAAGTAGGCCATCGCCAACAACTGGTGACGGTGTCACTCCTTCGCCCTGACTGTAGATTGACCAGATGCGTTCGCCCGTGTTCGGGTCGAATCCCTGAACGCGGTCGCCTCCGGCGCTAATAAGTTGTTTATCATCATTAACAAGAATGGGGGTTACGTGACCGACACGGGACTTGCCACGCGATCCTTTCCAACGTACTGAGCCGTCTTCAGCATCAAGCGCGAGAATGACAGCTTTTTCCCAGGGGACCTTCCAACCGATTTGAGTGTCCTCGCGGCTACTTCCATCGAACGGCATGATGACTTGGCCGTTAGCCAGGATAGGTGATGCGCCGAGGCCGTGCAGGCTAAAGAACTTTACTTCACTGTTTTTCCAAACGATGTTTCCGTCAAAGTCCACGGCAATAACCGTGCCATCGTAGAAGACGGAATAGATATGCTTGCCGTCAGTAACGGGCGTTGGTGTGGCGTATGAGTTTTGTTTCCGCATCGGGCCTGGTTTCTGGCGATGCACTTCTGTCTGCCAGGCGATGCTACCATCTTTGCGATTGATACAGATGACTTGGCAGGATACGCCTTCTTCGGTAGATGCTGTGATGAAGATGTGATCTTCAAAGACGATTGGTGAGGACCAGCCTTTTCCGGGCAGATCTGTTTTCCACTTTATGTTTTCGGTGGAAGACCATTTGAGGGGCAGTTCTTTTTCGCTTGAAATCCCCTGACCGGTTGGACCACGGAACCTCATCCAATTCTCAGCTTGGACTGAAGTACAAGAGGCTAGACAAAATACAAAACAAAGAGTGATTCCAAAGATCGTTTTCATAGAATTCCTGTACTGTCTAAATATTGTTTTTTCATCATGCTCATTCAATGGCCATTGTAACTCACTCGGTGACGCATTGAAAATATCGCTCGGCAGAGCGGTAAAGCTGTTGAGTCGAGACGGTTTCAAGGCAGGCAGGAACGTTGATTCAGATTTCCGACATTCATAACATGTCGCTTCGAAGTGGCTTCAATCCTATTTCCTGTAGGGCTGCTAATTTTTTTCTTTTTCTTTGTCCGGTTTAGTTCGCCAGCGGCATTCAAACGGTGTAAGGCAATAGTATTTGCCACGAAATCTAAAGATCTAACCCAGAGGAACAGAACAATGAAAAACTCGAAATCTATTACACTTGGACTGGCAATAGCAGCATTCGTAATGGTTGGTGTTTTTTCAGCCACCTCGTTGGCAGATAAAATAACACATTGCCAAGTATGTGGGTATTCATTTGGAGCAGGCAAATACAGTACGCATCCGGATTGTGAAAGAATCAAGGATAAGTACCCTGAATGGTACGAGGGAATCAAAAAGGAACAGCCCCCCAAATTGAGAAAAATTGAAAAGAAACAACGGAACGTGATGAAAAAACGTCTCATGGAAGAAAGCCGGGAATCCAATACTGGCGTTCTTGCAGAGTTAGGAATTGACCATGGAACGCCAATCACTTCTTCAACCGGCAAAAAGGCCGACGAATCATCACGTAAAGTAGACTCTACTACTGTTGGCAGCTTTCTTGGGCAGGAACTTAAGCCGACGGTAAGCAAGATTCGCCAACCCCAAAGCACTGTACGAATACCAGGTTTAACCAAACCCGCCCTCAAAGTGAGCCCTGTTCTTCATCCTCCTCGGATGAAGAACAATGGAGGGAAGTCAAACCCATATCAAAAGTTCCCCACTCCGAATGAAGATCGACCTAACGGGCCACCAAAGCTCGAGGATCTTCTCTCCACCGGGCCCTTTAATCCTTAATTGATACTTACAACATCTGTTTTTAGACTTCATGTCAGTCACTCCTATATCCCCCGGCAAGCTAACTTGCCGGGGGTTTTATATTCTGTGGCCGCTAGATTTCTATAAATCAATCAAACACATTTAAAGCATGCTATCCATACGGAGGTTTGGATCGTTTGTTGGGATGCTGCTTAGTTGCTTCCGAAGTAATTCGTGTCTTAGTGGACATCGCCGAGAACTTATACCAATTAAATTCAACTCTAAATCAGTTCCCAGAGATTCCAACAGCTGACAATCAATCGAACGAATCAACATAACGTAGTGGCCTGGATACATTCACTGTTGGCCGATCTATTTCCATTTGCCTGAGCCTTCGCAAACGCTGTAATATCATAGGCTTCAGCATCGATTCAGTTTTTTTCATTTTCTTTGTCCGGTTTGCTTCGCCAGCGGCATTCAAACGGTGTAAGGCAATAGTATTTGCCACGACATCTAAAGATCTACCCCAGAGGAACAGAACAATGAAAAAGACACTCTTAATCCTATTGTTATTTATCACTTCAACAGCTCAGGCAGAACGACCGTCCGTTCAGATTGTCGACCGAGCAAAACCTAGTAGGGCTCTAACGGATGTAGCAGGGCATTTGCTGGTTCAAAGCCACCGCATCTACAAGCCCGATGTGGACGGGCATTTGCAGGTTGAACACAGTCGAACTATGACGCATTCTAAGAGGCGTGCTCGAGTCACCAACGACTCGGACCGCATGCTCGACAGAATGCTTAAGGAAGCTCACTTCGAACGAGAGTTAGAACAGCTGTTCAATGAAGTATTCGGAGGATTGGGGGACTTCCCTGCTCATGAGAAATACGAATGGAGCGATGGCGGTACTGACGATGTGGATCCCAGTGACGATGATCTCCCTTACGTTACGATCACAGATCGTTAAACCCTTTACCCAGCTATTACCCGTCTCTAATCATATCCTCGGCAAGCAAGTTTCTTGTCGGGGATTTATTTTAGTGGACAAACCCAATTAGATTTGTCGGACGAGGCACTTTGCAAGGCAGAGCAAGCGGCATGAATGCTCGGGACGCTTCCCCCCAACCTCGGTCTTACTGTATCTTCCGGCTAGTCTTTTCATCGCTGGTTAACATTCCTTAACTAGCGTCACCAGCTAGTAAAGCTTCCTTTACTAGCATTTCATTTTGCTCACTAGATATTTCATTTACGGTCTCCTTAATGACCACTGATGCGGGGGAGTTCTTACACGCTAATAGGTTATCCCTGAGTAGCGTTTTTAGGCAATGATATATCAGTGCCCGTGTATGCGTTTTTGAAACCAATGGCAAGTCGGCTTAAACTAATTAATTGGGCATCTATGGCCTGCGACAAGAGAAACACGAGAATTAAATGGATGGCTGACTAATTCAATGTCAACGCAAGAATTCGACCCTATAGACGGCTGGGAACTAATTGGGCAGGGGGCTAATGCTGAAAATAGCATAGTCGTTAGAACCACTGACACTGAAACCATATTCTTGTGCCGGGTGATTACCTGGGACGGCGTAGCCACCCCAGTTGTACATCTCGAAGAGGCAAGGACTATCAAGAACCCAATTGACGATGAAGCAATGAAGAACATTAAGAATGAGCTCTTAAATCTAGACGAGTACTTTCGAATCTGCACGAATTGTCACTCCAGAACTTATGCAGGTTATTGCATGGGCGACGAAGCCTACTGTATGGCCTGTGCTCAGCATGAACGGCATATAGTGTTTTGAGAACAAGAATGGATTGTTTGCTATACATAGTTGCAAATTCACTTGCCCCAAGTCGTCATTACTGCTGGGGCAACTATTAACAACCATCCGATCATTGCAGCCGACTTGAAGAATCGCACCATGCTAAAAATAAACCGAGATAAAAAAACATTCTCAAAACTTGAGAGTCCTACATTAGCGGAAGTCGCCATCACAGAGCGTTACGACCTTCAGGAGTTTATCGCGAATAGTCCTGAAACGTTCTTCAAAGAGCTAGGGCTTGAGTTATTTCTTGTTGGCAAAGAATTAACACCTTCGCAAACGGTTCAGGATCGCATTGATCTTCTCGCGATCGACAAAGAAGGAAGCTGCGTAGTAATTGAATTGAAGCGTGGCAAGAACAAGCTCCAGATGTTTCAGGCCATCACCTACGCTGGAATGATGGCACAATGGGCATCGGATGACTTCCTTAACTTACTGGACCAAAATGAGCGGGAAAGGCTTATAGACTTCCTGGAAGTTGATATAGACGATTTGAATCGTTCTCAGAAATTGATCCTAGTCGCAGAGGAATTCGATTTCTCCTTATTGATAGGAACCGAGTGGCTACATGAAAACTACGGAGTTAGTATCCAATGTTGTCGAATCGGTCTCGCCACCGACAGTGAAACCGAAAATGAATACCTCGTCTGTTCGAACGTATATCCCACACCAGAATTAGCACAAGTTGCCGTATCGCGAGGACGAAGTCGAAGCAGCCAGCTTGTCGCCTGGAACGACTGGGATGTGGCTATTGCCGCCATAGAAAATGAGCATGTTGCTTCCTATTTCAAAAAGCAGATAGAAGCCAATCGAGAGTCTTATTTGCAAAGACGAATTCTCCACTACCGTATCGAAGGCAAAAAGCGTTGGTCACCACATGCAAGAAAAGACTCAGCTTATGTATGGCAGGAAGGACGGTTTGAAGGAGACTTCGAGTTCTGGAGTACTGGCCTCTCGGATCCGGACAGTATTAAGGAAGTAAACAAAGGTGCTTGCCTAAGCTTCTCGTTAAGTACGGAAGCCGACTTTAACTTCTTTGATAAGGCAGCGACCACCGAATTGTTAGATACTAATTGGTTAACCCAAGACCATGGATAAGAAACCAGATTTTACTGATGAACTTTGGCAGGCTTATTTAGCCACCGAATATTGTGCTTCCACGCCTCAGGGTGAAATCACCATTCGTATCGACAACGTCCATCCCGATTTGGATCGTTTGCTCGAGTCACATGACGCAAAGCAATGGGCGTTTATCACTGCCTGGAACCCGTTTTCTGAAGAGCTTTCAGATGAAGAGAATTCCACCCGACACGACCAACTAGTCCAAAAAGTAAAAGAGCTTGGTTACGTGGCCTTCGAAGGAGCAGGAGTCCCGAACAATACCGATTGGAGTCCGGAGGTCAGTCTACTGATTCTTGGAATCGACGAGGATACAGCTATTGATATTGGTGTGGAGTTTGGCCAAAACGCGATTGTGCTTGGTTGGCAACATGAAGTTGCTGAACTGGTCCCATGCAGAGGTCGCTAAACCGCCTGTGCTCGTGCTCGTAAATCCTCATACAACGACGAGTGCGACAAAAGAATCTCTATGAGCTTTGCCTGAATCACCTTTGAAGCTAATGCCTGTGATGCCAAATCCTGGTGTTCCTTCATTGCCCCCATGATTGCACTTTGTGTTTCGCTAAACAAATCCGGGGACCCTGCAAACTGCTCCTTCGTGTTACTGCTGGCCTGCTTTTGTAACAACTCTGATTCAAGCAGCTTGCCCTTGAGTACCTTATCTACGTAATTCACTTTATTTCCATCGTTCAAATCGCCCTCAAACAGTTCGTTTACCTTTTCAATAATCTCTGCGAGCCGTATCTTTTCAGGATCTCGAACCTCTCCGGTGCCTCCGCCACCTAAAGGCTGTAGTTTAGGCGAATCTTCATTATCATCTATCAGGCGGAGATGGCTCATGCCATTACTGCGTAGAAGATGGTGAGTGAGCTGTAGCTCGGACAAATCAACATCATCACGTTCACGATCGAACTTTAGCAATCGAACCAACGCGCGATAGAAGATAGCCCGCTTCTCATAATCTGTATTTTGGTAATTAACCATTTGGGAAAGAAACGTATAAGCACGAATGTATGTCTGGATGTCCTTCTTAAATAGGACCAGCATATCCATCGTCTCCTTCGCAGCTTTCTCTGACTTTTCGTCACCCGCACTTTGCGCGTGCACTCTATCCTGACGCGCCTTCGAGTATCGTTTCAGTAACCGGTCTGCAACCGGCGTTATCGCCGCGTCATATTCTGTTTGCTTACTATCAGAGTTAACCACCACTTTCACAACGGTATCGATCTCATATTCATCGTATAAGCCCAATGCATCAAGCTTTGCCCGCAGATCTAAGATCATTTCCTTGTCCGACGTGTCAGAAAGTTCAGCCGTGGCATAATATGTTTGAAATGCTTCAAGGATTTCATTCGGTTCGTTTGCAAAATCCAGCACATATGGCTCTTCCTTGCCGGGATAACAACGATTCAACCGCGAAAGTGTCTGCACAGCCTGAATTCCCGCCAGACGCTTATCGACGTACATGGCACACAGCAAAGGCTGGTCAAAGCCCGTTTGAAATTTGTTCGCAACCAAAAGGATCTTAAAGTCGTCTTCTTTGAAAGCTTCACGAATGTCACGCGAGTTTAACTCGGGATTAAGAGCCTTGCTGTGTTCCTTAAGAGGTTCCGCACTTGTTTCCGGATCGTCGACTTCACCAGAAAATGCGACAAGTGATTTAATGCCGTACTGCTTCTCTGAAATATATTTTTCAAGCGCGATTTGCCACCGAACAGCCTCTAGCCTGCTTCCCACTACCACCATTGCCTTCGCCTTCCCAGCCAGCAAAGAAGCAACGGTAGAACGATAGTGTTCAACCACAATCTGCACTTTTTGAGCAACGTTATGAGGATGAAGTTTCACCCACCCCATCAAGCTTTTCAGTGCCTTACCCTTTTCGACCTCTGCCGATTCAACGTCCTGTCCACCGGTTGCGAGTTTGAATGCCAGATCATAGGTCGTGTAATTAGTCAGCACGTCCAGAATGAACCCTTCTTCGATCGCCTGGCGCATCGAGTACACATGAAACGGAGCAGGGAGGTTTCCTTCCCCCGGTGGTTCTAATTGGTTAGGAACGCGGCCAAACAACTCCAGAGTCTTGGCTTTGGGGGTAGCCGTAAAGGCAACATACGTGATGCGATCCACTGCCGCCCTTGATTCCATCTGCATGGCCAATAAGTCTTCCGTGCTTATTTCCCCGCCGTCGCCAAGCTCTGCCTGCTGCTCTGCAGTGAGTACCTGCTTAAGCTTTGACGCTGCCTGACCAGTCTGAGAGCTATGAGCCTCATCAGCAATCACTGCGAACTGTTTTCCCTCAGTTGCGGCGAGACGCTGAACTTCCTCCATTGCGAATGGGAATGTTTGAATCGTGCATACAACGACCTTCTTATCACCGGATAGAGCTTCGGCTAATTGAGCACTCTTGCTGCCACTGCCGGACTTAATGGTTGCAACAACACCAGCATTTCGTTCGAAACTGTCAATGACTTCCTGTAACTGGCTATCAATCACGTTACGATCAGAGACCACGATAACTGAATCAAACACTTTGCGGTCCTGCTGGTCATGCAAATCGGCAAGAAAATGCGCAGACCAGGCAATCGAATTAGTTTTGCCAGAACCAGCAGAATGCTGAATCAAGTATTTTTTACCCGGTCCTTCTTCGAGGATTGCTGCCTGCAATTTCCGCGTGGCATCGAGTTGATGGAAACGTGGAAAAATGACTTTAGTGATGTGCTTTTTTTCGTCTCGTTCATTGACCATGTACCGCCCAATAATCTCGAGCAAGCTATCTCGTTGCCAAACTGTCTCCCAGAGATAGGAAGTTTGATGTCCGTTGGGATTGAGCGGGTTACCGCTGGCGCCGCTGTCTCCCAGATTGAACGGCAAAAATGTGGTTTTGTAACCGTCGAGCTTAGTCGACATTTTTACCTGACTGCTACTCACCGCGAAATGTACCAGTGCCCCGGATGGAAATGACAAAAGCGGCTCAGCGTTAACGCCCTGACCAGGATTACGATCGTGCTTATACTGGGTAACCGCATCTTCGATCGACTGCGTATTATTGGTTTTTAGCTCCACGGTGGCGATTGGAATACCGTTCAGGAACAATACTAGGTCGATACTGTTCTTGTTGCGAACCGAATAGTGCACCTGCCGCATAACCCGCAGACGATTTGCCTGGTAACGATTGACGATATCATCATTCATACTCATCGCTGGTTTGAACTGGGCGAGCTTTAGTTTGTGCTTCAGCCCCAGTACATCAATCCCACCGCGCAAGCATTCCAACGTCCCCTGTTGATCTAATGATGCCCGCAGACGATTAGCGAGTGCATCAGACGCTTTACTTCCGTGTGTTTTCTCAAGAGTCTGCCATGCATCCGGATAGGCGGCCTTCACCCAATCAGCAAGATCCTGAGGGACAAGTGCGAGTTGAGCGTCATATGCTTCGTCGTTTTCGCTATAGTCCCAACCATGACCGGCAAGGTGCTCGCAAATATCGTTTTCAAATTCTATTTCGTTATGAATAGCCATCTAACTTTAGTCCTCTCGATCATCCTCTTCGTTAGACCCGCGGTATATATCGTGCAGCGTCTTGCCATCAGCCGTTTTCCACTCCGTCCAGCCGTTGGCGTGCCGGCCCATAAGTACGACCGCAGCCTTACTGGGCGAGTTAAACAGATGGTCCTTTGTGAATTCCAGCATGCCATCAATTTCAGCCATGATTCCGGCATCGATAGTTTCCTGACGAACTTTAAGATGGGGTGAGTTTTCCATAGAAGGAACACTTTCAATTCGCCCGCGTGATCCGGCCAGAACTACAAACCCTTCTCCTGTGTAATACCCTTTGCCTTTGGCTTCAGAGCCAGTGCATGTAAACAGTTTATCATCGTTTGCGGCACGATCCGTGCTCGGCAAGGTCGAAAACAAAGGCAGCCCCAAAGTAGCAAGCAAGGTAGAAACTGTCTCAAACAACTCCAAACATTCCGCTTCAAGTGGTGCAGGTGTATGAGGTCGGGAGCCTTTATTCTTGTTTGAATCCGTAAAACGCCCGACCTTGCGTACTTGGTCAATACAAAACCATTCAAGAAACAATGTGTGGGTTTGAGTCATACTGTTGGTTCGAGAAATTGCAACAACCACTCTTTCCCATGAAGGTAGCGAGCTATTGTGTTTTTTTAGACGCTTTTTTAGATCGCCGGTCTGGCCTATATAGACGTCGGACTCAGACGTACCTTCATCTGCCCCAACGAGAAAATACAAAGCGACTTGCTCCGGGCCCACGGTGGTCAGATACTCCTTAAGTAACTTACGAGGCACTTCTACCACTTGGATGGTCCGTGTAGTGATTTCTGCTACGCGAATCCCCCGCGGGTCGCCCTGGGGCAGAAAAATCTGAATCGTCTTTGGGATGGGCCTATTCATTGTATTTTTCTATTTAGTATAACTTCGCACGTCGATCTTACCGGTGACGGCGGCGGAGATGAGGGCGGTGCGGCGTTCCTGAAGAAGCTCGATGGCTCGTTCGGCTTGGGCCAGGAGTGTGTCGAGTTTCGCCGTTGCATTCAGGAAGTGGGATTGAATCTCAGCTCGTTCGGTTTCTGTCGGCGGGATGGCGATCTTCAAGTTCATTAGTGCATCTGCAGTAAATTTTGGTTGTGCCGATCCGGTGACGAAAGGCACCAAATCCACGGCTTCAATTCTCTCCGCCCAGTAATGCAGGCATTCGTCTGTCGGTTTAAGAATGTGAGCGTGGTTATTCACCCAGTATTTTCCCGTCGCGACGTAAGAAATGGGTGTAGAGCGGTTTATCAAGTTGGCACCGTCCTCTGACACTAGCACCAAGTCTTTGTCGAAGATGAAGTCGTCTACCCAGTCAATAATTCCGGAGGCACCGTAGTACGGATATTCTCCAGTTCGATGGGACCGCTCCTCTGTGCTGAGTGGTATTCGACGACCATCCAAGGAGGTGAAAAAGCGTTTCACTGGTCCGACCTCCCAATGTTCCGGCACATCCCCCAGCCACTCGATGCCGCTGTCCTTCATGGGCACACGGGGATCAAGGCCTTTGGTGACGGCGTGGGAGATGACCGCCTGCCGCTTTTCCTTTAAGAGCTCAATCAATCGCCGCTGCTCACTCACCAACGAGTCGATCTTCGAGGTTTCGGAGTCCAGGAACGAGGCGATGGTACGTTGTTCGAGGAGGGGAGGGATGCCGATCCGAAAGTTCCTCACAAAGTCATCAGGCACACGTTTTTGACCGCCCGCACCGTACATTGTCGACTCCCCAATTCGGCGAAAGTATGACGACATGAAAAGCCAATGCAGGTAGTTGCTTGTTGTGTGTTCGGGAATTGGGCGAACGACAATCAACTCTGTGGTTCCAAATCCAATCCCGTTCACCAGTCCCCGCATGATTGCACCTTTGCCGTTTTCAAAGCAGGGCGTGATCTTTGCGAGAGTTACATCGCCATCGCGGAAGTAGGTGTAGCCATTCTCGACGGCACCGATTGTGCGAGTTTGATCAAGCGTGATTTTCCCGTCGTCACCGACAGCTTCCATTGGCAGGAAAGACACATGCAATTCGCGGTCTAAATCACCGACTTCCGACTTTGAAGGATTTAAATCGGCAACGTGCCTCAGGCGAACCGAATCCCAGTGCTCCGGCAAGTCACCCAGCCACTCCACCCCGCTGTCCTTGTACTTCTCGTACGCCGGAAAACTCATGCGACGGCCTCCGTCGCGAATTCTCGTACGTCGATCTTACCGGTGACGGCGGCGGAGATGAGGGCGGTGCGGCGTTCCTGGAGCAGCTCGATGGCAGATTCAGCCTTGGCGACCAACGTATCAAACTTTGACGTCTCGGACTTGAGGAACGAGGCGATGGTGCGTTGCTCGGGAAGGGGTGGACGGGTGATTTGCAGGTTTTCAATCACCTTCATCCCAATGTTTTGCTGCGTGCCAAAACTCCAGTTGAGAGTGACGCCTTCTTGGAAGTTTTGGGACCGCAGAAAGTTTAGGATGAAGTTTGGGTGTGATTCGTCGTCGCAACGTATGGCGGCCAATGGTGACCAGATACTGAATTCGCGGTCGTCTTCAACAATGGCAGTAGTGCCGGTACTCGCTCCCGACTTGACCATGTAAACATCGCCACGTTCCGGTTTATATTTTTGGCAATAACTGTCGTGGTCGGCTTGAGAAATGAAACCGCGAATCTTCGCAAAGTTGATTTTACCCGATGAAACCGCTTCGGCAGAAACGAACGGGATTCCCTCGTCGATAAACTCCGGCGTTTCATGCGGGCCATCGGTAACTGGCGTTGAAACGATGTGCTTGATGGCGACGACCTCCCAATGCTTTGGCACCTCACCCAGCCACTCGATGCCGCTGTCTTTCATGGGCACACTGGGATCGAGGCCTTTGGTGACGGCGCGGGAGATGACCGCCTGCCGCTTTTCCTTTAAGAGCTCAATCAATCGCCGCTGCTGGTCCACCAACGAGTCGATCTTCGACGTCTCGGTGTCCAGGAACGAGGCGATGGCCGTTTGTTCGGGGAGGGGAGGGACTGGCACAACGATCTGACCGATGACTGTGCCATTAAGATTCGCTAGTCCAGTTGTAGAATTCGACAATAGATCGAATTGCAGTCGTGCTAGGTCGTTGTTGAGGATGTACCAGGCAAGCTCGGGCAGAAGTAAGTGCGATGTTCTTATTCGCTGCATAAAGTTTGAGTAACAGCATTTCAACGCGGCAACCTCCGACGACACCAATGTTGTCTTTCCAATATGCAGGGAACTCCCGCTGGACTTTGTTAACAAAAGATCACCAGTCTCAAGTTGTGCTGAACTTTCTTCGTCCGTGGAGAGGTGACGCCAGGCAGGATCTTCAATCTTCCATTGCCCACCCGCTGTCTGTTCAGTTGATCGTAGTACGATAGTGTCTCCCTCACCGGTTGGGTCTTGGCCCCACACTCCTCCGTCATTGCGTTCGATAACACGATTGAACGGTGCGACTACCCAATGACTCGGAATGTCGCCGAGCCACTCCACCCCGCTGTCCTTGCACTCCTCATACGCCGGAAAACTCATTACGAAAGTTCTCCGATCATTTTCACGATTGCATCGGTCACGCCCTTCAGCTCCGCATCAATCTCGTCCAGCTCACGTGGCGGCTTGAACACATAAAAGTGCCGGTTGAACGGGATCTCGTAGCCGATCTTGGTCTTGTCGTGATCAATCCAGGCGTCCGGCACATGCGGGATGACTTCCCGCTGGAAATACTCATCCACGTCCTCGCCCAGCCGTACTTCTTCTGTATCTCGCCGCTTGGGATCGGGCTTGGTTTGCCCCTTCTTCTTTCCGCTAGTAATAACAACCGGTTCACCGTTCTCATCAAGCAGCGGTCGTTCTACTGTAATTGTCTGATAGCCGAATTCTTCATTGTTAAAAATACGGCTGATCGGGACTTCATGCCCTTCTTCATCTGTCGAGCTGACTTCCTGAGCGTCACCAAACAACCGCGTGATCTCAGCAATATGTTCATCGCTAAGTTCTTTACGCTTGCTGCCTAAACTCTTTCGCATCTTCTGCCACATGCCGCTGGCGTCGATCAGCTGCAATTTGCCCTTGCGATGTTCGGGTTTGCGATTGGTAACGATCCAGACATAGGTGCTGATGCCCGTGTTGTAGAACATGTCGGTCGGCAAGCCAATGATGGCTTCCACAAGGTCGTTCTCCAGAACGTAGCGTCTGATCTCACTTTCGCCACTGCCTGCATTACCAGTAAACAGGGGCGAGCCATTTAACACGATACCGAAGCGGCTACCACCATCTTTAGCTGGACGCATCTTGGAAATAAGGTGCATCAAAAACAGCAGCGAACCATCACTTACGCGTGGTAACCCCGGGCCAAAGCGACCATCAAATCCGCGTTGTTTATGCTCCTCTTCAACAGACTTACGGATTTTCTTCCATTCCACTCCAAACGGTGGATTAGAGAGCATGTAATCAAATCGTTCCGTGGGAAGCCCGTCGTTTGAAAGAGTATTACCGTTGTAGATATTGGTGATATCCTGCCCTTTGATAAGCATGTCAGCTTTGCAGATCGCGTAAGATTCGTCGTTTAGTTCTTGACCATACATGACGAGCCGGGCATCCGGGTTGTACTCAGACAGATGCTCATCTGCAACTGAAAGCATACCACCAGTCCCGGCGGTCGGGTCATAAAGAGATCGCACCACTCCGGGTTTTGTTAACGCATAATCGTCTTCAATGAATAACAAATTGACCATTAGGCGAATCACTTCGCGTGGAGTGAAGTGTTCCCCAGCCGTTTCGTTTGAGAGTTCCGCAAATTTGCGAATCAATTCTTCAAAGATCGTTCCCATTTGCTCGTTGGTAACGATGTCGGGGTGAAGGTCTACTTTGGAAAACTTTTCTGCAATCAGATATAGCAGTCCCTGACTATGTAACTTCTGCACCTGAGTGACGAAGTCAAAACAATCGAATATATCCCTTACCTCAGGTGAAAACCCTTGAATGTAGGAGAACACGTTTTCGGCAATATTATCCTGATCCCCCATGAGCTTTTTCATATCCATCGGCGATGTGTTATAGAAATTAACGCCGGCGACTTTAAGGAGGAACGGCTCGACAGGCACTCCCTGATCTTCACGGAGCTTCTTTTCAGCAAGAACGGCTTCTTTGGTGGCTTCCAGTACACAGTCCAAACGGCGCAGGACGGTAAATGGCAGTATTACCTTGCCATAGTCGGATTGTTTATATTCTCCGCGTAGTAGATCAGCGACGGACCAAATGAAAGAAGAGAGGTTAGGATTACTCATAATTGCAGACGGGACCTTAAATAGAGTCAGGCCAAACGGACGGGAATATTCGACAAGACTTCTAATTTACACCAAATGGTTGATGCTCCCAAACCCCCTCCCATTTCACATCAATCAGCGTTTATGTCTAATTAACAACGAGATTCATGCCATCCCGTTACGTCTGCTGGTAACCGACAATCCCCAGCCTGTAGGCCAATGGGCACCCAGAAGCCTTTTGCCATCAAACACCACGTTAAAACCACTGGGTAAGGCCTCAAATTCCCCTTGTGCACCATCGTCTTTCGCTGCTTGTTGCCCCTCTGCAATAATCCATCTATCCCTCTTTACTTCCGATACAATTAAGGAAGTGAGTTACTACATGACACTCGGTGGAAATGGTCGCAGGTTATATGACTCGAGCACACAACAAACCTAAGACTCTCAATCGACGGCAGGCCCTTGCACTCGCTTCTGGTGCGGTGTCCTCACTCAGTTTGCTAGATCCGCTTGCTGCTGCAACTCCAAGCAACAAGAAACCACGTGCTAAGTCAGTACTCTTACTGCACATGGATGGGGGACCTTCCCACATCGATCTATTCGATCTAAAACCAAACGCTCCTGCTGAAATCAGAGGGCCAGGCAAGCCAATTCAAACCTCCGTCCCAGGAATCCTTGTCGGAGATTACCTCCCCAAGCTAGCCAAGCAAATGCATCATGTCGCCCAAATTCGCTCCATGACGCATAAAGATATCCCCCATGACCAAGCCGTATATCACATGCTGACCGGTTATCGACACAATATCAAAGCAGGTGGCTTAAAAGTAGAACCGACGGACCATCCACACATCGCCAGCAGTTTCTACAAAGCAGAGAAAAACCCCACAACCCTACCAGCATCCATTGCCATTCCAGAACCCATGCGTATTGACGCTCGGATGCTCCCTGGCCAAAACGCCGGCAGACTAGGAGCTCGGTGGAATCCCTTCCCCGTACACGTAACACGCGGTGGCCAAGTCATCCCACCAGACCTCGGACGCCTTGCCAGTGCTACCGAAACGGACTTACAATCCCGTTTCGATTTACTTGGAAGATTACAAAACAACTCACTGAACACGACTGTCCGAGAATCCACTGAATTCCAAGCTCTACAACAACGCGTGCTGGGAATTCTTGAACAACCATCCATCCAACAGGCGTTTGACCTATCCCAAGAGTCCGACCAAACACACGCTGCCTACGGCCGCGATCGACATGGCCAATCAACGCTGCTCGCCCGACGGCTGATCGAAGCCGGAGCTCGGTTTGTAACCGTCTATTGGGGAAAAGAAATGCAGGACTGGGGGCCCAGCTGGGAACCACTGCTGGCAAACAATCCCTGGGACACTCACCGCAACCACTTCCCGCTGATTAAGGATAGCTTACTACCACGAGCTGATCGGACGTTTGCTGCCTTACTCGAGGATATGAATGAACGCGGATTGCTCGACGACACTCTCGTCATCTGGATGGGTGAGTTCGGACGTAGCCCCCGCATCAGCTCGATCTTTGAAACGCCCGGCAGAGAACATTGGCCTCATGCCTTTACGCTGCTCATGGCCGGTGCCGGTGTAAACGGCGGTAGCGTTTATGGTAAAACCGATCGCTTTGCAGAATACGTAACCGAGAACCCAGTATCTCCAGCTGATTTTAGCGCGACCATTTATGACGCCTTGGGCATTGACCCACATACAGTCATCAATGGACGACAAGAATCGCATCAACTCTCAACCGGCAAGCCAGTGCTCGATCTATTCGGGTAATTGACGATCACCAGAAGAGTGGGGAAGTGGCCCGTTCGCTGGGTTGAACGCCGGTTAGCTCACCGATGGAAACAGGTCACAGCCTAAATAACTGATTATCTCAGGCCGAACGCGGCATGCCCCACAATAGCATGGATAGCCTCTCGTAAAGAGAAGTCCTTCGGTTCAATCGCTGCGAATATCTCATCAACATGCGAATGATCTGCTCTAGTAAGTTCACGGCCATGGGCATAACTAATTAGTTTTCCAATAATACCCTTGATGATAAGCTCCCTGTCGGCGATCAACGCAGCCTTAAGGGTAAGCATGTCACGAACCTCCTGACCATTAGCAAGCGTCATGGCAGCATCGATCGGCCTCAACTCAAACTCAAGCTTCTTCGTGAACGATGTCCCATCCGGATCAACAGGTAGCTCTTGGACATGCCGATACTCACTCCGCTTCCGTCCAACTGGATCGTAATATTCTAGTGCAAAACCAAGTGGATCAATTTTGGAATGACAGCGAACACAACTCTCCAACTGTTGATGTTTAAGAATGGCTTCACGAATCGTCGTGGTACCGCGGATATCCGGCTCAATGATTGACACGTCCGCGGGAGGAGCGATACGTTCGTTGTAAAGGTTTTTAAGAATCCAAGCACCTCTGTGGATCGGTGACGTGGCGAAGTCGGTGGAAGTTAACTTAAGGAACCCAGCTTGAGCGACTAAACCGCCGCGTTCGCTTCCTGCTGGTAGATTAACAGGCACAAATCCATCACCCTTAACCTCGGGTAACCCATAAAATCTCGCCAGGCGATCGTTGACCATTACGAACTCGGAGTCGATGAAGTTCTCCATACTTAAGCCATTTCTCAGCATGTGCCGAAAAAGCTCACGGCCTTCCCGCGCCATGGATTCGACGGTCATCCGACGGACATTCTTGTAAACACGAACATCCGGTCCAAAGTCATCTACTTTTTCAAGTTGAAGCCACTGCCTAGTGAAATCATCGATGAAACGGGAACTCCTTGCATCATTAAGCATGCGTTCCACCTGTGCTCTAGGGGCCGTAGCTAACGCTCCTGACTTCGCTGCATTAAGAAGTTCTGTGTCTGGAGCCGAGTTCCACAGGAAATACGACAGGCGGTAGGCTCTTTCGACGGCGGTCAACTCCGGCGATTCCGCCTTATAGATGAAGTGTGGTGAAGTCAGCAACGTGGTCAATACGATGCGCGCCGTACCGGCCATGGATGTGCCTGTCTTAAGTTGTTCCCGAGCAATCTCAACAATTCCCATGCGTTCCTCCGGTGTCATCTGCCTATGAGTCAGAAACAACGTAAGATGATCGACAAGCTCCGCTGGCCTCATTTCAGCCTTAGGTAAAATGCTTTGCATTGCCGCCGTTGGCCACTGGTCTATCAATGGGCCTGTTATCTTCACCTTGGTGAAACGCATGGCAGGGCCAGTGTGGGGCTTTGCTGCCAGACTTCTGCCAGGCACTCGAGCACTATCATAGGTAAATGCCAATTGGTCTCCAGCACTGAGCGTCAACTCCGTAGAAAATCCATCCGAACCGTAGGGCATAGGGATTCGCCGTAGCAACTGAAAACTGGTCGGGTGTCGTCCATCCCCCAGATTAATTCCAACGACTTCACCTTCTTTAGATTTTTCAGAATGCGCCATTACTTCCAGGCGATAAACCC
>CALKCC010000128.1 GCA_938082855.1 uncultured Pirellulaceae bacterium
TTCTAATTATTCCGAAGAAGAGATTGGGGGATCGAAATCAAATTCCCGCCATTTCATGGCCCGACGCATGGGCTCAATTCGCAGTACCACTTCGCCATCTTGAAATAGGCGTACCGTCCCATTCGATTCGCTCACGACTACGGAAATCGCTTTGGTGACCTTGGAAATCGAAGCGGCTGCCCAGTGTCTGGCTCCCAAGCCTTTGGATAGCGTTAAGCTTGTTGCACTCACCTGAATAATCTGACACGAGCGTTCAATCACTCCGTCGCTTCCAACGACGATAGCGCCATCAAGCTGGGCAATCTCTTTAACTGCGTCACGAGTTCGACCATCTTTTAAATTACGATCGTCTTTCTTGTAACCACGCACCGGATCAAAACCGGCGGGATGACAGTATTCGAGCACGTTTCGTGCATCGCCGACAACAAACAATGTACCTACAGGTTTTCCTTCACGCCCTTCAAACCCAATTTCCACAGCCAAATCCACGACCGACTTGAGTGTTTCCAGAGGAACTCGTGTTTCAAGTTTCCTCAAATCCCGAGCGGTCAATCGACCCAAGTGTTCATCCAGACGAATGAGGGAAATACTGTCGTGCACATCACTATGAAATCCCGAATAGACAGCCACAACCTGCGACCCTGCCTCCAGAATTTCATTGGCGACACACTCCAGCAGCGCTGTTTCCATTAACTCCTGGACTGGGATGTCGTCTGCCTCCAGAACAACAGGCGTAAGCCCATGCTCTTCAGCTCCTTCAAGATACTCAGCTTCCTGCGAAACACAGAGAATTAGGTTATGACGGCCCGCTTTCCTCAAGGCTGCCCAATCGGCAGGAGAATCCAATACAAGCAGTAAGGCATCAGCATTAGATGCCTGACGCAATTTAGCCGCCTGCTTATACAGCGTCGCAAATGGTTCTCGAAATTTACTTGGCACGATCTTCTGTTTTAAACTGAGTCACCCGGACAAGACCTAACTACATACTGCAAAGACAGTAGAACAGGCTGAATACTACGGACATTCCTGCGTTGCGGCAATGGCAGTTTAAGAGACCGGTTCTTGCCATTCAGCAGATCGTAATCACATCACGCGAAACACGTTTCAAGCAATTTCAGACTTTGAATGTCGCGATTCTAACGTAAGAGGTTTCGAGGGTGCAGAGCATCAATAAATGACTCACTACCATCATGGACAATTTCAGGTGATTCTCCCTCTAACCCGGCAACCCAAGTCTCGGGATCTTCTCCCCAATCCTGACCTGTCAGCCTACGTAATCCCTGAATCCCTGCATATTGAATGGCCGGATCACGGCTAGCCAACGCGTTCTTCAATTCGTCGTAGACATCCTGACCTTCAAATCCCCCCAGAGCCCGCAGACCAGCAGACTGAACATCCGTGTCTTCATCACTTCGAATGACTTTTAATAAAGCATCTTTTGCAACCTTGCCTGGACGAGTCCCCATCGCTTTACACGCAGCAATACGAATATCGGGATCAGAATCCTCTAACGCTGTTTGTAAACCGGCTTCCGATTCAACCACATGGAATAAGGCGAGTGTGCGGACCAATTCCCGTCGTACCACTGGGATTTTTTCTGCCTTAATTTGCTCCGAGAGTGCAGTGGCATGCTGACGTTGCTCGGCAATTGGAAGCGAGTCCGCTTGATCACGCAGTTCTTCGAGATAAGCTTCTTTTTCATGCCAAGTGGTCATATAACGATCATCATCACGCCACTCTGCCCAGGCTCGGTCATTGACCCAGTTCCAATTGACGATGGGCCTACTTTGGCAGCCCACCACCTGAAAAACAGTGCCAATTAACAAAACAACGGAAACTCGCTGTAAGTTCATGCTGATTAAACCTTCTTTCCTAATCCATGAGCACCTCCATGCATTGGAGACACTGGAGAAAATGTAACAGAAGGCCGAATTTCAGGTCAACCCGAACGCAGGCGTTGGATATTGTCTTCTATCTCTCTGGTGAGCATACTATGCAAATGTCCGAATATCAGTGGATTACGTCTGACCCAATCCTCTCCGAAGCCTCCTCGCTTTGTGCGAACTCTCCAGATGGTTTCGTCTCTGCAAAACAGCTTTTGAAGTTAAGGCAGGCCTTTCCTGAGGATCAGGTTCGCTTTCTGGCTGATCAGGCCAAACTACGTAAGCAGGCTAGCAGTCGATTCCCATTAGCTGCTGACATGCTCTTCACGACAAAAGGACTACAACAAACAACCGATGCGGCCATTGCCAAATACAAGGCCGAACTCATCACCCGACTCGCTCCACAAACACAGCACGTTGTCGACCTATGTTGTGGCATGGGGGGTGACCTTCAGGCCATGGCACAACAATTCAATGTGATAGGTGTCGACCTTGATCCGCTTCTTTGCCAGGTCGCCAAACATAACGCCTCCATCCAAAGCAATCATTCGGTAAGCACACAAAACACTGCGGCTGAAGATTTTGCTCTCGGCACAGACTGGATCCATATCGATCCCGATCGTCGCAGTGATGGTACGAGGCACACCAATATCCAGGCATTTACCCCATCACTCTCAACACTCGACGAATTAATTCAGCGTGTTGGTAAAACCATCCATGGGATCTCCATCAAACTAGCTCCGGCAACACAAGTTCCGGAACACTGGATTGACCAATGTCATCTCATGTGGATCCAATCACGCAACGAATGCCGCCAACAACTCGCTGTGTTCACGCCTGAAACTCGGGATAATCACAAACGCTCGGCGATAAGCGTCCAATCCGATGGACAGCCGGGCTGGGAATTCCACGCTTTGGAACACGACACATCGGACAGTACGGACGTCCCTTTACACCAAGGGCAGGTCGATACCATCTTCGAGCCCAAGCCTGCATTACTGGCCGCCAGACTGGCCCCAACATGGGCCGCCAAACACAACCTGACCTACATTCACTCTGGCGTGTCTTATTTCTCAGCACAAAAATCAAACCCAATCCCGGGCGGTAACGGCTACCGCATCATCCAACAGCTCCCGTTTGACCTGAAACAACTACGACAATGGGTCAAGCAGCATGACATCGGGCGACTGGAAATCAAAAAGAGGGGTATCGACCTGACTCCCGAACAATTGAGAAAGCAACTTAAGCCTAAGGGCAAACAGAAGATCACTCTGATCATCGCTGGCAATCCAAGATCTGACAAACAGGCTGTTGCCTACTTTGCCGAAAGCATATAACCATCACGACCGGTTCTTTCATCGACTGATTCTCGCCAACTTCTTGCCGCCTCTCTCCCAACCACTCAGGACGGGTGTGGTATTTTTTCGTAACTGACAACTCTTCGTTGGAGACGAATATGAAGTGGCTCTTAAAGCGGTTTATTTACCTGGCAATGTTTGGCGGTGTGATTTTCATTCCCTTGGTACTCTTTACCGGGGGCCCTTCCACTGGCTCTAAGTCTGAAGAATCCGACGGCATCCTCAACAGCATCTCAACTTGGCTGCAAGAAACCGGCGACTCCATTGGGTCCTTCTTCAGCGACGACGAATCCCCAGCTAAGACAATTGACGATGTGGCCATGACCACCCCCAATCCCGATGGCCTGTCTCCTCACCTGGATGGCGGCCTAATAATGAGTATTGAAGAAGTTCTGGACTTTCAAATCACCCCCAAGCAGATAACCAATCGTTGGGCTAGGGTTTCCTTCCATGTTCAGGACAATGGCCTACACAGTTATCGCGTTCCCGTGGTCACTGGCGAAAAACAGGATGACCTAGCGGGTTCACTTACCTATCTGTTTGATGAAAATGAGAAACTTCAACGTATCGATTTCCTAGGATTTACCCATGACCCATCCACACTCATCGAGGTCATGAAACGGGAACATCGTATGACAAAGCGTCCTAGTCATGTTCAGGCGCTCTATATCAAAAGCCAAAATAAGCTACCCGTCAGTGCGTTACGAATCATCGCACCTGATATCATCAGCACCTCGGCCCCTGCCGATCCCCTTGAAGTACGTCTTGAGCTGAATCGCCTACACCTCGGAGCCACGTTAAGTGAGTCATTTCGAGCTCTACTGAAGGCCGACAAGCAAGGCGAGCAAATCTAAACGAGAAAGAAGTGGCAAGCCACAGCAAATTCCCAAGAGTTTCCCGTTAGAATCACCTGTTTTTGAGCCGTGGCTAAACACACTCAGAAATGAATTCCACTATAATTCAATGGCGTGGTAGTGATGGGAATTTGCTGTTCTTGATGTTCTTCAAGACGCTTCCCGGGCAGGAAGCCCAATTCATTTGCAAACGGATGGCTGCCCCACAGAGTAAAGACAGCTATCGTCATCCTATCGACAGGTTTTCCACCGTCGGTCCCAAGGGAAATCGCATGGCGAATCCGCTGTTTTTACCGTCAATAAGGAGCATTTTAGCTCTTTGTTTTTAAAATACTTTGAATCGAGTGCTAGCAGGTTTACAATCGGTTCCCACTTATCAATCAGCAAGAATGCTAACTTGCCGAATGAGGGAATTACCGACGAATACATCGCTCAGTCAAGCCTTGTTTAGACTCGAATTCCAATGTCAATTCGGCAATGACGCGTCTTTCAGCAAAGCTGGGATTAATCGACCGTTAATGAGGTTGTTAATCCAATAGCGTCGAAACCAAGATGGTTTGGATGGAAGCTGAAAACGCTTAAAGGAATATAAAACGTGACCAAGGATGAAATGACCACTGTCGCGACCATCAGGAATAGATTGGTCAGCGAAATTGGACAAGATAAATTTGATATCTGGTTTGATCAATCCGTAACGTGGACTCTGAATGAATCCACGTTAACGCTTCATGCACCTAACAGCTTTAATGCCGAGCGATTAAAACGCGTTTATCAGTCCAAACTGAGGGACATCTTAGGCAGTCTCTCCCTGAGTCATTTCCAGCTTCAGTTTCAAGTGCAAGCAGATGACGCACCAACGGAGCTACCCAACTCTGCCAGCGAGTCCCTCTCGGCTGCCCAAGAGGTTGCTTTGGCACCAGCCAAAACCGAAATCCCATCGCACCGTCCTCAATCCGGACTGAGAAGTCTAGTTGTCGGTGACGCAAATCACATTGCGGTAAGTGCTGCCAAATCGATGCTTGAACGACCAGGCAGTATTTCCCCATTATTCATTCATGGCCCCTCAGGAAGTGGTAAATCTCATTTACTACAGTCGATTTGGAATAAGTTCCGAAGTCGAGTGCGGGCAGGGCGAGCGATCTACTTAACTGCCGAGCAGTTTACCACTCATTTCCTAGAGTCACTTCAGGGTAATGGGCTTCCCAGCTTCCGTCGCAAACACCGTGACGTTGATGTCCTGATCATTGACGACATCGAGTTCTTCGTTGGCAAGCAGGCGACGATGATTGAATTTCACTATACGGTAGACACCCTGATTCGCAGTGGCAAACAACTCGTCTTCTCCGCCAAAATGTCCCCTACAGAGATTCATGGCTTGGGATCCGATTTAGTTGCTCGCATGGCCAGTGGGTTAGTATGCGGTGTTGAGGCTCCTGACTTCAGTATGCGTTTGGAAATCGCTCATCAATACTGCCAACACCTTGGAATCCGCATTGATTCTGCCGTTTTGAACATGCTGGTTGAACGGGTGCATCCAGATGCTCGTCACCTGCAGGGAGCGATTAATCGGGTTGCAGTCCTGCAACAACTGAAGCATGCCTTGCTCACCTATGAAGACGCCGATCGACATCTTTCCGACTTGTTTGACAGGCCTCAACGTCAGGTACGTATTTCAGATATCGAGCAGGCCGTCTGTGAAGTTTTTGGAGTCGACAAGAAGAAACTAAAATCCACAGCTAAAGCGAAAAGCATTAGTCAGCCCAGAATGCTGGCAATGTGGTTGGCTCGCAAATACACGAGAGCGGCTTACTCAGAGATTGGGGAGTACTTCGGCGACCGTGCTCACAACACGGTCATCTCAGCCCAACAGAGAGTCTCTGGGTGG
>CALKCC010000129.1 GCA_938082855.1 uncultured Pirellulaceae bacterium
ATTTTACCCGGGTCGATGCCTAGTTTCGAGTAAACAGTCGAAACAAAATTCTCAGGACTCTTCACATTCTCGATCGCCGAATATCCCTTGCGGTCCGTTGCTCCAACGACAACTCCGCCTGGAGTGCCGCCTCCGGCCATCAGGACACTCATTGCATTGGCCCAGTGGTCACGTCCTGGCGTAGTCTGCCCGGACAGAGTCGAAATCTTTGGTGTGCGTCCAAATTCGCCTAACGCCAATACAAGCGTATCTTCCAACATGCCTCGCTCGTCCAGATCTGAAATCAAAGCGGCTACACTTTGGTCCCAGCTTGGTAGACGCGTCTTGCATCGGCCGAAGATATCACTGTGATGGTCCCATCCGCCATCGTATACGGTGACGAAAGGAACGCCTGCTTCGACTAGTCGCCGAGCTAATAAGCAGCGTTGGCCGAAGGAGTTTCGGTAATAGCGATCCCGCGTTTCATCGGATTCCTGTGAGACGTCAAAGGCCTGTTGTGCATCTGGAGATAACACCAGGTTTAACCCCTGCTCGTAATACTCATCAATTGCGAGAGCAGGGTCGCCTGCAGCCTTGTCATGAAATCGCTTCATACGATCCAGCATGCTACGAACGTTTGATTTTGATTTGAACTGGCCGTCAGTTAAGCCGCCCGGAATGGCTACGTCTCGCACGCGGAAACTGCTGCCGTTTGGATCATCCGAAACCACAAATGGAGCATGATTCGCGCCGAGGAAATTAGGGCCACCACTACGCGACATACTCGGCATGGAGAAGTAATTAGGGAGCGCATTCTTGGTCCCCAATTCATGACTAACAACACTTCCCATGCTGGGATGAAAACTGACGAAGGCTCCACAACCAACAGGAATCCGTGGTGGTGCACCAGTCATCATGTAATGGTTACCGGCACCATGGTTGCCTTGGTTGTGACGAATCGACCGAATCATGGCGAACTTGTCGCTCAACGCCGCCAGCTTGGTCATGTGTTCGGAATAATGAATGCCTGGATTCGTGGTTTGACATGTACCAAAATCTCCACGGATCTCCGCAGGGGCTTCCGGTTTAGGGTCGAACATTTCAAAGTGCGTAGGCCCGCCGTCCATCCAAATTAAGATACAGCGTTTAGCTTTCCCAGCGATCGGACCACTATCCTTGGCCTCCGCTTGCATACGCAACGAATCTGTCAGACTCAATCCAGCACCAAACATCCCTCCTAAACCAAGCTTAAGGGAGTGGCGTCGCGTGATACCTTCACAATTTGAATATTTCATTGTTCGTGTTTCATTAAAAATGAATGACTCGTCCTAACTAAATAATACCCCACGACAATTTGTCGGGGAATAGAAATCAGCGAACGAGGTCTATCTTATCCTCTGCTGTGTGCATTCCATCCTCATCACGGATCGTCGCACGCAGCACAACAGGGGCGTTTATCACTATATTTTCAGTATCGGCAAACTGTATTTGGATTACACCGTTATTCTCTTCAGAGCTCACGGAAACCGGAGTTGCGGACACCCCTTTTAGGTGGTTTGGCATGACAATCTCCACCTTTACATCTCCCGATAACTCGCCTCGATTCAGCGTAAATGGAACTTCAACGTGGCCCCCGGATTCGAAACGCACCGACTCAATGCCACTAGTGATCGAAGACAGCGAAGGCGAAACAAAGCAAATGATCTGATCGTTTTGCGCGCCCGAACTGTGACTCACTCGATGCTTGGAACCATCATGGTCGGTAATGATCGCTGAACCGCATACTACCATCCGAGCCGTTCTTCCAGGTTGCATCCAGGGTGCTAACTGAATGGCGTATTCATATTCCTCAACTCCTGCCGGCACAATTACTTTTCCTCCGGTAACTCCCTGCAGGTGACGTATCTGACGATCCGCCATGGTGATTTCTATTGGACCGTCGTAACCCGTTCGTTCAATAAAGAGCTTCTTGGAAAAGGTGGAGCCTCGATGAGCATAGTTTGTGTCAAAGGTTCCAAACAGTCTAAATGGGGTGGCGATCGCAACGGCTAACTTGAGCTCTTCGTAGCCCTGCCAGTCGGCAGTGGCCGTGACCATTTTGGGTTCCGCAGCTGCCGCCTCATCACCCTCTTCCGAATTCAATACTGCCGTGCCAAGCACTCTCAAGCTATGGATGGCAATCGTTGCTTTGTCGTCACATTTGAAGGTCACGTCGGCGTCAGTCTTACCTTTTGCAATCGTATTGCCTTCCACGGTGACGCCATCTGGCAGACCCTGGAATTCAAGTTGAATTTCTTCGTCTAACCCTCCAAAACGTACGGCCGACACCTTTAGTTTCGCAGTCTGCTCGCGTACCAACGTGAGTTCGCTAGCGGGCAATGAAAGAGTAAACCTTGTTTCCGTGCTGGGCGGGTTAACGGTGAGGCGATAACTAAAATTCTCTCCACCACGACT
Organism: uncultured Pirellulaceae bacterium; assembly: GCA_938082855.1. Classification (GTDB taxonomy): domain Bacteria; phylum Planctomycetota; class Planctomycetia; order Pirellulales; family Pirellulaceae; genus UBA721. The sequence continues at coordinate 2,434 of CALKCC010000129.1, forward strand.
TCCGAACCTTTCGGATACCGCTATCCGATAAATACCATCCGCCTTAAAGGTATAAGTAAATTGGGAATCCGTATTACCTTTCGCAGCATCGTCGTTGCTAGCTAACAGCTTCCCGTCGCTATCGAATAACTCAACAAAGGAATCGAGCTGGGAACCCAGTTCGGCTGCTCGCAAAGAAAACTGCGCCGTCTGTCCCTGAGTGGCCTGAATGGCCCATTCATCCCGCTGGCCTGCTTCACTGATTTGGCCGTTAAGCACAGCAGGGATATTAATCGCTGGTTTGCTTTCGAGCTCAAAATCTGAATCGAGGTACTCCGGATAGTCACTGACTTCGAGGGTAAAACGCCCGCCATTGGGGAGCACAACTTGCTGAGTGTCTGTGTCTGTGCTGAGGGCAACCGAGTGAGAGCTCTCTGGCAGAGCTTGTCCTGAAAGAGTTACATCAACAGTCGAACCACGTTGTCCTCCGAGCGGGAACACATAATCGACAACTTGCCGGTCTGTTATCGTGAGACGATAGACGTAATTCTGCAAGCCACCGAATTGGCTGTCGTGAAGACGAACGGTATAGGCTCCGTCCGCATCCGCTCGAAATCGAAGGAACGAGTCATTTTCAAAATGATCGATATTCTGTGCGATCGTCTTTCCATCAGCATTAAGCACTTCTATGCGGGAGTCCAGTGGGTAACCCAGTCGCGCTGACAAGACTTCCACTGTGTAATCCTGACCTTTCTTGGCTTGGAATCGCCACAGATCGACATCCTCTCGCGGAAAGATACGCCCATTGATGGTAAGCGGCAAAGAAACATCGACAGGAACAGGCTCGCCATCAATTTCCTCTTCCACGATCTCAGGCAAATCCCCCACAACGAACGGTTGAGCAGGTACGATCCCTTGGCTCGTCCAAACTTGCCAATAATGCGTTCCTATCTTGGCGTCCTCTGTGACTTGGAATGATGCACCGTTATCAACTGGGTAGTCTTCTTTCGCCTGTGAGGCAGGCATGGCAATACGAGGGCCTTCAAACCACAAAGTCGCTGGCATTCTCGAGATGGATGGTGGAGCGGTCACTTGATCATCAAGGAACTCGATGGGAGCTTCGTCGAACAAATAAAATCCACCGATGCGAACATCGACCGTTGTCCCGCGTTGAGCTCCGGCTGGAAATATATAGGAGACTCCCGGTTGTTCAGCCCCGGCTGCTCCGATAAGCAGACTTACGATCGCAAATTGTCGAACACATTGCTTCGTTACAGACCACATGATTCAACTGTCTCTCTATTCTGGCAATCGCTGCTTAAAACAGCTCTGAAATCACTCGCCCTGTTCCCGGCACGATTGGTACTGGGCGGCCTTCAGGTGTAAGGAACTCACGTTCAGGATCAATTCCCATTCCATGATAGATGGTGGCCATTAGGTCAGCCGGTCCATAAGGTGTGGTTGCCGGTCGTTCCGCACGTTCATTGGAGGCTCCAATGACTCGCCCTCCCTGAACGCCACCGCCTGCCATAGCAATAGCACAACTCGGGCCCCAGTGATCCCGGCCTGCATCCTTATTAATGCGAGGCGTACGGCCAAATTCGCCGGTGACCAATACCATCGTCGAATCCAACATCCCTCGTTCATCTAGATCCGTTAACAACGAGGACATTGCGGCATCGAGCTTCGGCAAGAGTTCGTTTTTGAGAACATGGAAATTGTTGTAATGAGTGTCCCAGTCAATGTGGTTTACAAAGGCACATCTCACGCCGGCTTCGATAAGGCGACGTGCCATCAGGCAGGACTGTCCCAGCATATTACGTCCATATCTTTCGCGGACGGCATCTGGCTCGCTGTTGATATCAAAGGCAGCCTTGGTGGCATCTGACGTCATCAATTCAAATGCCTTTTCCTGAAATGTCCGCATGGCCCGAGCACCCTGATTCGCCTGAATCACGGTGGATTGTTCATACCGATTGATCGTCTTAAGCAAAGCCCGACGGTCATTAAGCCGTCTGGATTGAACAGCCACCGGCGGCGCTAAGTCCGGCACTTTGAAGTCCGGAGCATTGGGATCGGCACCGACGACAAACGGAGTCGCAGACGACCCAAGATAACTCGACCCAGCACTGTTATGCATTCGAGGTAAGCACACATAGGGCGGTACTCCTCCTCGCGGACCTAACTCCTTACCAATCACCGCGCCGACACATGGCTTTTGATTGTTAGGTTTCAACCCTCCATTGAACCCCGGTCCATGGGGGTAGCCTGTGAGCATGAAATGGTCGGCCTGTCCATGATTACTGTTGGCATGCCCGAACGACCTGACTAACGAGAACTTGTCATGTACTTTCGAAATCTTAGGAAGATGTTCGCTGATTTGAACGCCAGGAAGAACGGTGGAAATCGGAGAGAAGTCTCCGCGAAATTCCGCTGGTGCTTCTGGTTTCATATCCCAGGTATCAATGGTGGAAAGCCCACCTTGTAGGAAGACAATGATCAGCGAAGTATCTTTCGTTTCAACTCCATTCGCTTTAAGTCGCGCTTCGTGCTCCAGCAGACTTGGGAGTGTAATACCCATCCCAAATGCACCAGCGGCCCCGAAACGTAACATGTCACGTCGGCGAATTCCGTCACAAAATCGTTGATTACTCATCTTCCTAACCCCTTAGTGGTTAAATAAGAACTCGAGTGAATTAAGAACACTCCAGGTAACATCTTCTAAACCAAGCTGCCTGTCTTCTGCCTGTTCCAGGTAGCCTACCGCGGCGGCTAATTCTTCTGCGGTTGGATACCGAGCGAAACAAGTTAGATAAATCTCTTCAATGGCATCTTTATTATCGGCAATTTCCGCTACAATCGTTCGAAGACGCCCATCCTGATGGCTTAATTTCTTCTGAATCGCTGGCGAGTTGATCACGTGCAGCACCTGACTAATCGTGGGCTCACTTACACGTTCGCACTCACAGGCAGTAGCTCGCACTGGCCGCCCGAAGACCTTGAGAAAGTAATTAGGCACAGAGCTATCCCATAATTCAATCGCTCTACTACCTGCGGGCACTCCTTCAAATTTCTCCGGCCGCCCGGTGACCTGAGAGATCGCATCTAACAAAACTTCTGCTTCCATTTGTTTGAATAGATAGCGCGAGTAATTCTGTTCGTCACGCTCATTAGTTTTGTTGACATCGGGCGTTCGCTGATAAGTCGCACTCATCACAATCGTCTTAACCAGCCGATGGAAGTCGAACTGTTCTTCTGCAAAGTGATTCGCAAGGGCATCCAGCAAAGCCGGATTGCTTGGCGGATTCGTCATCCGGACGTCATCAACAGGTTCGACAATGCCGCGACCGAGAAAGTGAGCCCAGGTGCGATTCACAACATTTTTGGAGAACCAGGGGTTGGACGGGGACGTCATCCAATCAGCTAGGATCAAACGGCGATCTCCTTCCGGGGATTGCTCCGGCATTTCAGTACCTAAGGCATAGGCACTGATCGGTTCACCCGTTCTTGGATGTTTGGTGACCGGACTGCCACTTGTAAGCAGCATTTCACCGGCCTTGGATTGTTTGGTTTGAATCTGAGTAAAGAATGCCTGCATGCCAAAGTAATCGCGTTGACCCCATCGATCATACGGATGGTGATGACATTCAGCACACTCGATGCGAACACCTAGAAAAACCTGGCTTACAGTACTGGCTCGCTTGTTCGCCGACGTAACCGCTTTGTAGAACACTCCGGCCGGCGACTCCCGCAATGGTCCCTCTGCAACAAGCACTTCCCTCGCAAATTGATCAAGTGGCTTGTTTTCTTGGAAGCTCTCTCGAATCCAGTTGTAGTACAAAAAGGCATTTTCGTGACCCAATGCTAAGCGATCAACACGCAATAGGTCTGCCCACTTCAATGCCCAATAGGTACTAAATTCCTCGCGAGCCAGTAATTGGTCAACTAACAACTCTCTTTTGTTCGCGTTCTTAGAGTTCAAAAACTCTCTGGCCTCTTCCGATGTTGGAAGTGTCCCAATCATATCGATATAGACACGCCGTAAAAACTGTTCGTCGTCGCAGTGGCCAGAAGGAATGATATTGAGTTTCTTGAGATTTTCTAAGACATGACCATCGATAAAGTTTTCCTGTCGTGTTTCCGGATAGCGGTCAATCGTCTCACTACGCGGCACGAAAACCTGCAAGACGTCCACTTGTCCCATGTAGGTTGCCATCACGGCCGCCGTACCAGGCGATTGCCCGGCGGTTACGTGTCCTAATGCATCCACCACCGCTTGGTTTGGTGAGTTGGTTTGGAACTGTGTGAGTTCAGTCACATCAATCTGACGGCCATCAGAAAGCGTTGCCATGGCCCGCAACTGCTGAGTTTCTCCCATTTTGAAAATTCGCTGGCGGGGTGTGAGTTCCAAAGACACCACTACCGGATCTTCGTCTGTACCGATCGGAAGACCTTGCTGAATCCAATCCAGCATTGTTCTATATTCCGGTCGATCAGTGGTAATCGGAATTCCACCACCGTGTGGCGTGCCACCACTCATCTTTCGAAGTATTAAGCTTGAGCTGGGCGAAGCTGGAAATATGCGACGGCCTCGACCTTCCATTGCGATCGACTGATAGTCGGACGTTGGATCAAATCCAAACACCGATAGTTTGAATCCATTTTGACCTTCCGCCTTACCATGACAGCCAGATGTATTGCAGCGGTAACGACTTAAAATGGGAATGATGTCATTTTCAAAATTCAGGGTAAGACGAGCGTGGGTATGGCTGGTCGATACCGGTACGCTAACTTGATGCCCAGCCATCCTCACGGCGATTGTGGCTTTGCCATCCGCCTGACTACGAACTACACCAAAGCTGTTGGCGCGTACAATGTCGGAGTCAGATTCATACTCGGCTTCATGAGTTAAGTCCGTGGGCCGCCCTGCTGCATCGTACCCGGTCACCAATAGTTGAATCGAGGAATCTTTACCTTCAAGCGTTACTTCGGCGGGGGTAACTTCTAATCGAATATATTCGTCTGCGTTCGCGCATAGAAACAGTGCATTAAAAACGAGGATCGTTTCGACGAATGTTAGGCGGGGTCGTCTCATTCCTATTATTCTAGCCTAAAAAGGCCTTCGGTCTAAATAGAATCAACGCTTCTATCGCCTGCTTTTTATCTTATCAATCGCGTTAATAAGGCTACGTTGTCGTAATGGAGAGATTGAGTCGTCCACCAAGGACTCGAGCTTTTCAAGGCTCTTTTTACTCCCATATAACGCAAGTAATTCAAAGGCATGATTCTTGATTTCACCACGTTCTGAATCAACCAACGGAAGCACAGCCGCTTCAACGTGGTTCGTCATCTTTTTGTAGCTTTCATTGACTGACCCGGAAACCTGAAACTCACCCACTCGCGTTGCAATTGCCTCAGCGGCCGCTTTGGACGGGAAGTAAGCCAATGCATTAATCGCTTCTCGTTGAGTAAAGATATCCCCATGACTGGCAAGTTCACGTAATGTCTCAATAGCCTTCTTATTGCCCCAGGGGCCTAACGCTCGAGTTGCATCGCGACGGACAAATACATTCTCTGACTGAGTAAGGGTTGTTAGCGTCTGAGAAACTTTGCTATTGGGCATGTCCGGTGGCAATGCCTTAAGGAGCATGATGACTCCTCCTCGACCACGATTTTCATCGCCAGACTCCAGCAGCTCCAAGACTTTTTCAAGCTCTGGTTCTGTAAGCTTTTTCGGTGTGGGCCGTGCGGGTCGCTCTCGTGGCTGGTCCTGATTAGTCGGCATCTCCGTAGACTGTTCGAGTTCTCCGTCTACAGCTTGTACTACCTGCTGCTCACCCCGCGGAGCATTCAGGACACTCCAGGCTCCCCAAACAACCAGCCCAAGAAAACAACAGATCGATATAACGATTGCTAAAGGAATCAACTTGTCCTGTGCACTGGACTCACCCTTCCCAACTACCGCGTCTGCCGTCAGTCGATTGTATTCGTCAAGCGATAGCACCTCTTCAGAAGGTGGTGGCTCGGATATCTGTTCAGCAAGCACGGCCTCAGCAGCGACTGGGGGAAGTGGAGCGGGTGTTCGGGTCTGGCCGAACGCTTCTGGATCAATAGTCGCCGGAATCCCGTCACGAAGATCGAGCAAAGCAAAATAGCCCGGATAGAATCCCTCTTTGTCTGCCTTCAGCTTGAGAATTGGTTTAGTACTGTGGTTCGCCCAGACTTCCAACCGACCATCCACGAGATTGAATGTTCGAAGCTCCTCATAACGCACAACTTCCGAGCGACTTCCACGCTGTATGAATAATCCATTCGGCGTCAATGTGGTGTGCTGTGTCCAGGGAACCTGATGGCCAGCGAGTACTTGAGACGCCAATTGAGCAGACCGAGCATGACACGCGATGGCTGGTAATGAATAGAGCTGAGGGTCATCGTTCCGTGTTTGATAGGAAAAACGAATCGAGACCGGCGTCCCTCCATTTGTTCCTTCTAAGTTGATTCCAAAATTGGTCGATGCGTAGACAAAGTTGATATAGACCTTCGTCGCACGATAGCGGAATTGAACTAACTGGTCGAACGGTAGAGCAACCACGTTGTTCTTGCGAGCTAACTCCACACCAAATTGATAACAGCGAAAAACCGTTTTAAGCCGCGGTGCGATGAACATCAGCATGATCACCCCAAAGATGAGTACGCTGATGGGACACAGCATCATTACCGCGCCTTGCCACTTTACCGCTGAATCAACCTCTCCCACCGAAGTCATGGCCAATGTAAAAATTGCAATCAATCCGATGGTGGATAGAATCACCAGAATGGAGCAGAATGCAACGAGGACTTTCAGGCCGGAGCCTGCTCGTCGTTCAAAAATCAGTCTTCCCAACTGAGGGTGTGAATTGGGAGTATGCATTGATCGTAATGCTATTCAGCTTTTGGCCAAAGAGCGTAGCCTGCAACTTTCGTTCTGACTTGCCAAAGCGTTTTACCAGCTGTGATATATAAGGTCTTCATGTCCGAACCGCCAAAACAGCAATTGGTCACCATGTCCTCAGGCACGCGAATGATTCCCATGAGTTTTCCGTCAGGGGAAAATACATAAACGCCTGCTGGGTTATCTAGATTTTGATTCGGGTATTTACGGTTGGCACCGGCGGTAACGAACAGATTGCCGGCACTGTCCATGCACATTCCATCTCCGCCTCGGCCTTTTCCAAAATCATGTAACTCGCGAGGCTTGCCAGTTACAAGGCCATTTTCATTCAGATCAAATGCCCAGAGTTTACGTTGTGGAACGAGTGGGTGATTGTCGACAACGTAAAGAGTCTTTTCGTCTTGGCTAATTGCGATACCATTTGGCCGAGCGACAATCTTATTGTCCAATACGCGGACCAGTTCTGTGCCGTCTGAATTGACTCGGTAAACACCTTCAACATCATCTAGTTCCAGAACACTTCGGTTCGGCGAATAGAAGGGATCCGTGAAGTAAATCCGGCCCGCCTTATCGATACACAGATCATTGGGGCTATTAAATCGTTTGCCATCGAACTTATCGACGATCACTGTCTGTTCTTTACTGATCGGGTCGATACGCACAATTCGACGACCGCCCAATCCTCCCTTTTCATTGCCCTGACAAGCGACAAGAAATCCTTTGGCATCAAACATGAGCCCGTTGGCCCGACCACTCGGACGAAGGAATGTATCGGCGATTTCGGCACCAGGAGCAAGTCTCATGATGCGGTTGTTTTGGATGTCTGTGTAGAAAACGCTGCCGTCTCGGTGATAGGCCGGGCCCTCTGTGAAAACGAGCTCGTTAACGGATGTCACTTCAGAGTCAACGACATTCAGTACGTCTTGAGCCTGAGCAATTTGCATTGGAGCTGTCGCAAACAATCCCAATATCAGCGCAATTTTATATTTCATATTTGTTACCTATCACCATCAAAAATAAAGCCGTTTCAGCCATTGTAAACTCAACATCCAGTGGGTGTCACCTAATTCACCCACTCCACACTCAGATTAGGTGACACCCACTCGTTCCTGATCGCAATTCCCGCCAATCAATAGGTGACACCCACTCTTGGCCTCTTCCGAATCCACCTCACGAACTCCTCCCACAATGCCCATTTGAGTCATTTCTCCTATCTTTCCTAGTCCAAAAATGGGTGGCACTTGATTCGGAGAGGAATTGCTGAGTGGGTGGCACCGGATTGGGGTCGAGTTTGTGAAAGTGCCTGGATCTCAGGGATTACGCCCCTATTTGATATTCAATTGGCGGTCAATCGAATCGTAAATCGCTCGAATTCAAAGAACCAACGAGTGGGTGGCACCTATTGGGGGGCGGATTTGGGAAGAAAGAGTGGGTGGCACCGTTTAGAGACGGTGGACTTGGGTTTGGAATGTGCCGTCTGAGTTGAGGTCGATTGTGCGGAAGCCCGGAGACGATGATTCCACCGCGAACTCGGTCGAATTTGGCTTAAATTGCACACAAGTGCTGGGCGTCGTAAAGACATCTGCATGAAAGATCTGAGTGTAATACTCCTGATGTACATGCCCACAAACCACTAGCTTGAGCTGCTCAAAGTCTTCAACCAAATTGGCAAAAACTCCTAGTGACACCAGTGACAACTGATCGACCCATTGGCTTCCGACAAACACCGGCGGATGATGCATAAATACTGCAACCGGTCCCGTTGCATTCGCCACCGCTTCGCGGAACCATACCCATTGCTCGCCGGCCAAGTCTCCTTCAACAGCGCCTTCAATTAACGTGTCCAAGCCAATCAAAGTCCAGCCGCTGACTTCATCAATAAACGATGCACTATCCGGATCATCTCGAAGTATGTCACCAAACACTTTTTGCATCGGTGCTCGAGAATCATGATTACCAGGAATCACTCGCAACCGCCCTTCCCAAGGCGACAGTTGCTCTAATAGCTCCCGATAAACATCCTCCCCTTCGTCATGCACCAAATCGCCTGAAACGATTAATCGCTCACAATCAGAGTGATGCTCAAGCAGGTAGTCACGCATCTTTAAAAAAGCTGTGCGCGTGTCATGCTCCAATAACAACGGGCCGTCTGACTTGACTAAATGAAGATCCGTAATTTGAACAAGCTGAGCCATCGGAAGGTTACTCGGAAGCCTCATCTTCTGCTTTGGGCGTTGTCGTGATAAACAGTGGCTCGCTGGTATAAGTCGCCTTCATGACAAAATTCAACGAGACATTTGCCATGATACAGAATTGTTGTCGATCAGCTTTTTCCAGAGTATCGTCAGCCACGAGCGTTACATGGCCTTTCAGTTCTCCGGAAGTCAACAATACCTTGCTCTTGTTCCCGTCCATCTTGACGCCTTTAGGGAGCGAGTTGCCCCACACGACATTCAGATGCTGATAGATCACATCCAACGATACATTGGCATCGAATCCTTCGGCACGCTCCAGTTCCACTTCGATCTTTACTTCTTCACCCGGCTTGAGGTTTACTTCATTGGTGCTGATTTTAATGTTGCGAATATCACTTGGCTTTTGAACCGATACCGTATAGACATCCACTGGATAATGATTGCGACCTCCTCCAGGCATATAAATCTCCTGATACGGAGCCGCATCCACTAGCAACTCAGTCTCCTCACCTTCGGCACCCTCAACTACAGCACTTCCGTATACGCGTACATGCTGAGCATCGAACGGGGCATCTCCATGAGCTGTCAAGACAATGCATCCGTCCTGGCCCGTTGCCAGAATCTTACCAGCCGATGCCGTCACGCCTGTCGGTAAGTCGTCTACATGTAGTTGTATTTCACCTGCAAAGCCATTGAGACGCTTGGCTCGTACAAATAAGACGCCCGACGTCCCCGGCGTTGTTAAAGTCTTGTCGGTGTCCAGCGTCAATTCAAAAGTCGGTGCACTACGACTAATCTCCAACGCGTATACAAATTCGGGTCCACCGCGCAGATGCCGATCATAAATCGATACGTGATAAACCCCATCTGCTGGAACGACGAAGTTATCATACCGAGAATCCCAATTCGAACGACGTCCGAACGTGTAATCATCGGCTGAATTCAGACGCTTACCTTCTTCATTCTCAATCGAGATAAAACTATCCAGCATGGACTGGCTGCGTCGCGCGATCACCTCAAAGGCTAGCGTATCGCCCTTTTTCGCCTCAAACCGGTAGTAGTCAATATCAGCCTCTTTATCCATGCGTCCATTAACGACCGCTGGCACTTCTATCAACTGAGCATGTTCCACGTCGTCATTATCATCACCGTCTTCCAGTAATACTTTTTCATTGCTTACATATACGGGAATCGGGTCGTAAAGATTGCCATTCGGAGCAGGCAAGGACAACCATTGGCGGCCATGATCCAGCTTGATCGGAAATGCATCAAAGGATGCCATCGTCCCCGGTGCCAAACTTTCACCGATCAACTCAAAAGTTACAGGTTCGTCGGCAGCTATGGCTAAAGGAAAGGCATTGGTTGGAAACGGACGATCGATCACCTCGATTGCATAATTCCAGTAGGCATTCGACTTATATCGAACATCACGAACTTCCAGATAGTATTCACCGCTCTGTTGGATCTCCACCACTAAGTAAGGATCCGCTGCAAAGTAATTGTCACTGGCTGCGATCGTCGATCCCAGATGATTCTTCACGGTGATGATTGGGTCTGCGTGTGTTTGTAAATCATGGATTCGATCCTGCAGCCTCATGCAGCGACAATGAATTACAAGCCGCTGACCTGCCTCCCCTGAAAACTTGAAATAGTCGAGGTCTTCGTTCTTTTCAAATACACCCGTGAGCGTGGCTGGCACCTGGAATTCTTTGGCACCTTCCATCGTGTCGGTCTTCACGTCATCCCAGACAACCGGATCACGAGTAATGACAATTTGTCCAACGGTCGAAACACCGCGATCGGTAAATATTTTGAAATCGCGGACGCCGGGCTGAGCATCAGGACTCGCGGTGAAAGTGATCGTCAAGCTGGTCAAACTGGGTTCTTTGACTTCCTCGCCTTCTTTAGGCATCGGAGGCTCTGGGTGCACTATGACTCCAGTCACGCCATTGCCGGACACCATTACCTTGTTAGCGCCCCACATGCTATACCGTGATTTGACCACCATGTCGGATGTCGTACCCACCTGAATCGCAATGGGTTCAAGCGTCATCAACATCGGATACGACGTCTGTGCCTGTACAGCTCCCACCGCCAGTATCAATAAGACCAGACTTTTAACCGCTTCCTTCACCGTCTATTCCTCATTCGCCACAAAAGATGACTATCGTACATAGATAAATTCTTTGGCATTAATCAATGCCCACAGCACATCGCCAAGCCCTTCTTTCCGCTCAGCCGCTTCACCTACGATTCCTTTACACACTGCAATTTCTTCTTCCGTCGGAGTCCGAGACCAAGTAGCCACAAACAATTCTCGAATGATTTCATCATCCGATTTCTCTGCTGTGATTAATTTCCCGAGCCGTCCATTCGCATCATCAATCTTCGCATTGATCGTGTCTCCATTGAGCGTATGTAATGCCTGAGCTAGATTCTCATCCGGAGCTCGCTCACATTCACAAACACTGGTACGGCGAGGCTTGCCAAAGGTCTTCAGAAAATAGTTAGGGTAATTCGTATCTGGCAATTCGATCGCCCGCGTTCCTGCCGGCAGATTCTGAAACTTCGTTGTCGTTGCCGTCGCCGTATTAATCGCATCGAGTAGTGGCTCAGCCGCAATACGCTTCACTTTGTAAAACGCATAAAACTTACCGGCAGCCTGGTTCAGTTCCGTCGGCTGTGAAGAGAGTTGGTACACGCGTGAATTCATAATCACCTTTACCAGTTTCTTCACGTCATATTGGTTCTGTTCTAAATACTCAGCCAATGCCGTAAACATCTCTTCATTCGTCGCAGGATTGGTCGACCGCAAATCATCAACCGGTTCCACCAATCCACGTCCAAGCAAATAGCTCATATACCGATTCACGATACTCTTTGCGAACCAGGAGTTATCTGGTGAAGCGAGCCAATTGGCCAGAGGAATTCGGCGATCCAGTGGATGCTCCATCTGTTCACCATGCAGAACGGTAGGAACCATGTTCTTGCCCGTTCGCGGATGTCTGGCTTCACCAGACGGCTGTACGACTACGACTCGCTCACGACCAAACAATCCAAACTCTTCGCTGTTTTTAGTACCGACGCGTGAAAAGAATGCGGCCATTCCGTAATAGTCTGCCTGGCTATAAGATTCGAATGGGTGATGATGGCATTTTGCACACTCCAATCGTACACCCATAAACAGCTGACTGGTAGATTCGGTTAGGGCCGTTGGGTTGCTGTTAATTTGATAGTAATTGGCTGGGCCGTTCATATACAGCGAACCTTTCGCTGTAATAATCTCCTTCACGAACTGGTCCATTCCTTTGTTCACTCGGAATGCTTCTCGAATCCAGTTGTGCAACGCCCACATACCCTGTTCGCCAAGATTGTCCGTGCTGTTTCGAATTAGATCTGACCACTTTAGAGTCCAGTAGGCGGCATACCGATCGTTGTATATATCCAACTGTGGATCGCCTGTCAGACCGAGCAATTGATCGATGAGTTTCTCACGCTTGGCTGGATCCTCACGGTCAACAAATGCCTCCACCTCCTCCGGCGTAGGCAGACTACCGATCGCATCTAAATATGCACGCCGAACGAACGTGGCATCATCGCACACCGGTGAAGGAGCGATACCCAGTTCCTTGAACTTGCCGATGGCAAACTCGTCAATGAAATTATTATTCTTCCAGTCATCCAGATTGGGCTGTTCGCTGTAAGGCGTGGTGACCATACAGATCTCGGCCTTCCCTTCAAACCGCACCATGATACCCGCTTGCCCACGACCATTGGTGGTGATCAAGCCGGATTCACTTACCGCCAGCATGCCTTCGTCTAACGAATCAAAGCGACTTAGTTGAGTCACATCACGAATCGAACCATCGGCATAGTTGGCGACGACTCGGAGCTGCTGCTGACTTCCAACCGTCGCGACTCGCCGTTTTGGAAACACTTCGACAGAGAGCACTTCATTGGGTTCACTCACCGGAGCCGGAGCCCCAGACTTAAGCCAATCCACAAGCGTGTTATACATCACGGAGCCTTCCGTGAGTCGCCGTCCGCCACCGTGAGGAGTTTTCATCGTCGGCTTCATTAAAAAGAGACTATTGGTCGGTTCAATGAAGTCCACCCTCCGCTCAAGTTCATCTTTGACGATGCCTTTGTAGTCGACCCTGGGATCAAATCCAAATACGGAAAGAATGAAGCCACCTTTACCATGCTGACTCGCATGACAGGCTCCCATGTTACATCCCGCTTTGGAAAGAATGGGACGAATGGCAAAATCAAAATCAATCGCCGGCTGTTGTTCTACTCCTTCAACAACTACCGTCACAGAGGACATCCAATCGCCAACAGCGATCTGAACATCCGCCGACCCATTCGCTACGGCGAGCAGTAGCCCCTGAGCATTCACCTTCACCACCTCTTCATTAGACGAGGTGTAACTGGCCTGCATCGTCGCATCATCACTGGATGCCTCAACTTGACCATCGACTAGAGCTGTTACTACCAACTGGGTTTGAGCGTATTTGCCCGTCAGTTGGATGGAACTCGGAGTCACTGTATATTCCGCAGCCTGAACAGGTGTACCTGCAAAAATAGGCAAGACGCAAAGTAGAGCAAATAAGCGCATCATGATTCGTAGGTGGGAGTAAATAGGTGGGATTGAAACTACCTATATTCTAATTGAAAAATCGTACGAATCCTGACAGTTATTCGGTTCAGAGAGTCGAATAATTAAAGCTAATCATCCATCGGATTCAGAGACTGACTGTCCCTATTTCGACACTGCCCAGTCAATCGCGTTTTTCAGAAGAATACTCATCTGCGGCTGTTCAAATTCTCCCACATGCCCCAGTGAAGTATAGAATGCCTTGCCTCCGAATTTTGTCTTATTCGTCCAGGCAATCGGTTCGGTCGGTTCACCATCGATCGTTCCTGACAGGATGGCTGTCGTCGAGTCGGCGATTGGATTCACGATGTACAGAGACCCTGTCCCCTTGAATGATCCAACATCGACTCCTTTGAGAATCGGATGATCGGCGACCTGTTTAATGGCCACGTCTTTTCCAGCTCCGTGGTGTCCCGTATAACTTCCGCCCCAAACTTCCGCATCGAACGCATCCCAGACAGAATGTCCTTCCGGCGTCTCTGCTCCTCGCAGCGAAAAGGCGTGGTTTGCCGTACGAATGCCAACCACTGGCTTTCCAGCTTGGATATAGTCCTGCACGGCTTGAAAATCTTCCTCTTTCAATGCCCGTCGACGTACACTAACCAGTAGTAAATCTGCATCGGCCACTGCCGTTGCAGTCCCAGGAATATCATTCCGCTCGCCTTCACCTTCTTCGTCACAGTGAAGGATCGTAACCTTGTAATCCTTGCCAAGGTGTTCCAAGGCAAACTTGGGTAGCGTCTCGTTGGTCACATATTCGCGTTCCGCAACCAAAACCACGACGTGCGGACGCGTATCATTTTTGAACTGAAATGGTTTGTCCCCAAGCAGCTGATCGCTGGTGATCGTCGGGCATACCCATTTTTCAATGTGCTCAATGATCAAGTCCGTGCCGGTGAAGTGGCTGACATAGGGTTTCATCGCCGGGTTGTACATGGTGTCTGTTAGATCACGGCACAACACAACATTTTTTCCATTGGCTGCCAGCCGACGTAAACCAAAGGGACGGCCAAGCACACACATATTGGTATGCACTCCGACAAGAATGACATTCTTAATCCCTTCGGCTTCCATCACGTTCCAAATTTCCACGCCGCTATCGCTAATCACATCATTCTTGTGGATATCCAGCAAGTCAGTTTGCTTGGTCCACGGTGCTCGCGGATTCAAGCCTTTCGCGGCAAGCTCTTTTGCCCAGGCTTCATGTTCAGCCGGATCATCGTCTTCTCCACCATCGGTTTGATCAATGGGATAAACGCCTTGCTCCTCTTCAGGAATGCTGTAGCACCATTCGGCAATCTCTACAGGTAGGTTATCCGCTTTTGGTGCGCTCTGAGCTCGTTTGCGTCCTGGATGATTCTCATAAGGTTTCATGCAGCTACTGGGAGCATGGATAATGAGCGAGCCGTTTTTCCGAGCGGTCTTGAGAAACTGATTCATCCGTGGAGCCACTTCTGCTCCTCGGCGGGTGGCATTGAGGCAGTGATGCAGATCCCACATATCGCAAACGATGACAGCGGTTTCCGATGCCTTCCAATCTTCGTTTGTGTAAACAGGTTGGAAGCGAATATTCTCTTCGGACGTCGGAGCGAGCGCTCGCTTAGTGATATCAAAACTGCCTTTTTCAGCAGCATGACTTGATAACGCACTGGAGAGGCAAGTCAACACAACAATCAAGAAAGAGAAACTCTTGGACATCGAAAAATACCTTTAAACGATATAGGAATAGTTGGTGTCAGTGCATCGTTTATACCACACACGTTTTCCAGTGTGTTAAGAAAGCTTGCCAGTATGACCAGCCATTGCTTTATACCAACTCGGGAATAATCTTCCCGCGGTCAAGCAGATATTGTGGACGACCAGTCGGGTCATCGATCGTTGTACGGTCGGCTAAAATGCCGAGGCTATGGTAAAGCGTGTAGAGAGCGTCCTGATAATGAATCGGACGACTTGTTGCTTCGCCTGCCAGTTTGTCGGTCGAGCCGATTACTTGTCCGACCTTCAGCTTGCCACCAGCGAAAATTGCTGGCGCCACACGAGGCCAGTGATCGCGTCCAGCGTTGGAGTTAATTTTCGGTGTCCGACCAAATTCACCCCACAGCACAATGGAAACATCCTCGAGCATACCTCGGGATTTTAGATCCTTGATGAACGTCACGATAGCATGATCCACAATCGGTAACGTGTACTTCATACGGTTGAAGTTATCTGAATGAGTGTCAAAGTCACTAAAGGTAACGCTAACACATCGCACGCCGGCTTCGATGAGGCGTCGGGTCATCAGCAGCTTTAACGCCGCCTTCGGCTCGTCTGCTGTTGTGAATCGTTTACTCGTAACACTCCACTTTGGCTTGTACTGCTCAACAACCTGTGGATCTTCTTTAGATAAGTCCAAGGCGTCGGCGAATTTACCCGACAACAGAATACCCGTCGCTTGTTGTGAAAAACGATCCATCGCATCCATCATGCCGGTCGCATCCACCTCTCGACGAATCTTATCGAGCCCGGCCAGCAAGGTATTGCGATTTGCCAAACGGTCCGCGTTTAATTCTGCATTCAACGACAGGCTAGTCGTATGGTTTGAGCCCAATCGAGACAGTTCGCCGACCATGCCTGGTTCCAATGGGCGACTGAAAATACTCGACAAGTCCGGACGGAATGGTTTATACGAGGGGCCTAGAAATCCTGGCCGCGCACTATTTCTTACCAATGGCCGTCCCTGCATCAGATCTACATAGGTGGGAGCAGGATCGGTAACTTTCCCCAGCAACTTAGTCAGTACACATCCCATCGCTGGACGGCCTCCGAAGCCCTCCATGTCTTTGGTTGAGAATCCGGACATGCATTGAAACGCATCATGGCGACCTTCTGCACCAACCATACTACGCACGAATGCGAATTGGTCAGCATGAGCGGCCATTTGAGGCATCAACTCACAAACCTGAAAACCGGGCATACTGGTCGAGATCGGTTGAAAAATCCCCCGCGTTTCTGTGGGAGCGTTAGGTTTCATGTCGATCGTATCCATCTGAGGTGGTCCACCGTCCAGATGAATGTTAACAATCGCTTTATTGGACGAGCCGATGCCCGCCTGTGCTTCGAGTCTCAGCAAATCGGCAAGCGTCAACCCAACCATGCCTGCCGCACCTGCGGTCAGGAAGTCTCGGCGTGATACACCATCACAATGTTTGACTGAATTACCGGTTATCTTAAACACGAAATTCTCCCTTACATCCATTCACTGATCGGACGACCTTCGATAAGTCGAATCGGACGACCATCCGGAGCGTGTGCGATCATGTCCGTGGGCATGCCTAATTTCGAGTACACTGTCGCAGCGATGTCTTCAGAACCATACTCGTCCTTAGAAACATAACCACCTTCTGCGTCTGTGGCGCCCAGGATTGTTCCCGCCGGTACTCCCGCACCAGCCATTAATGCAAAGCCGGTACTAGCCCAGTGATCTCTTCCACTGGCCGAGTTAATCTTTGGAGTACGGCCAAAGTCTGTCAGCCAACACACGAGTGTAGTATCCAGCAATCCTCGTTCTTCGAGATCGATGATCAACTGCGGGATGGCCTGATCGACAGGTGGCATACGTGACTTCAGACCTTTGAAATTGTTTTGATGGGTATCCCAACCGCCATCAGTCACCGTCACGAAGCGAACTCCGGACTCAATCAAACGTCGAGCCATCAGACAACTTTGGCCTAAGCGGTTTTTGCCATAGGCTTCCCGGAGTGTTTCTTCTTCAGAATCAATCGCAAAAGCCTTCTTGGTTTCCGGCGCTGTAATCATATTCAGCGCCGCTTCGTAATGTTCGTCCAACGCTGCGAAGGCATCCTGTTGCAAGTCGGTCTTACGTTGTAAGGCATCAAGTTTTGCCAAAGCGTTTTTACGTCGATCGATACGTTCAAAGGTAACGCCTTGTGGAGGCGTGATATCTCTGACCACAAATCCATCAGCCGATGGGTCTGCAGAAATTTCGAACGGATTGTATTCCAAACCAAGAATACCTGACGTTCCTCCACCGAACCGGCGATCAATCTGTTCGCCAAGTTGAATAAACGGGGGCATCGCCGTTTTAAATCCGTGGAAGTAACTCACGACGCTACCAAAAGTTGGATAGGCGATTGCCTGGTTAAACTTCCGGCCACTCATGACATACTGGTCTGCTGTCCCATGGCTCCCATTCTTTGGGTTCCAACCTCGCAGTACAGAAAACTTGTCCGCGTGTTTCGCCAGAGTAGGGCAAACTTCCGTAAACTTCACACCTGGCAAGGCCGTGTCGATGACTGAGAATTCGCCACGAACACTCGTGGGGGCATCTGGCTTTGGATCGAGCGTATCATGATGACTCGTTCCGCCGCGCGTCCAAATCAGGATGCAGTTATTTGGCGTCTTTTGATTAGCGTTGGCCTTGAGGAATTGTGGCAACGCAAGTCCGAGCCCTGACAATGCTCCGATCTCGAGGAAGTTTCGACGATTTACTCCATCACAGTATTTGTGGCTCATCGTTCTACCCAATTTCCTTTGTTAAATCTGACTAACGCTTAACGCTATTTAAATAATATCAGACGGTCAAAAACCACACTATAAGAATCGGCGATCTGGCACTCTGGAAAACAGCTACCTTCTGCCCCGTTTTAGGGGGTTTAAGCCAGTAACTTCGTTATGACCTTACTTTGATCCGTTTGAATCAGCTTACGCTTTTGACCATTGTGCTCGAAATAAAGCTCCTCGGGCCGTAATCCAAACAAGTGGAATAGCGTGTGATGATAATCGTAGTGATTCACAATGTCTTCCACTGCTTTATGGCTAAACTCGTCCGTCTTGCCGTGAACATAACCGGCCTTAAAGCCACCACCTGCGACCCACTGACTGAATCCATAGGTGTTATGGTCTCGCCCGATATTTGCTTCACCCGTGTCGTTTTGGATCACGGGAAGACGACCCATCTCACCGCCCCAATGGACGACCGTTTCATCAAGCAGTCCGCGACGCTTCAAGTCTGTCACGAGTGCCGCTGAGGGTTGGTCTACTTTTTTACAGGCATTTGGCAGACTCTTCAGGATGCTTCCGTGATGGTCCCAAAATTGGTTCTGCGTGAAGACCTGCACAAACCTTACGCCACGTTCGATCAACCTTCGAGCTATCAGGCAACGCGAACCGAAGTCCTTGGTCTCTGGTTGATCCATACCATACAGCTGCTTGGTCTCTGCCGTTTCACCGCTTAGGTCCATCGCCTCCACGGCAGCCGTCTGCATTCGTGCTGCCAATTCGTACATATTGATCCGCGCCTGATAATCCAATTCACCAGGCTTTCTCTGCAGGTCTTTCTGATTCAGTTTTTGCAGATACGAAAGAAGTTTCTTTTGAGGTGCTCCCTCCAAACGTGCAGGAGGAGTGAGGTTTAAAATTCGTGGTTCGGTTGGTCGAATAACCGTCCCCTGATAAACCGAAGGCAGGTAACCGTTATGCCAATTTCCAACACCATCGACCGGAAGCTGACCGGGGTCTATTAGCGCCACATATGGAGGCAGGCTATTGGTCTCGCCACCCAATCCGTAAGTAAGCCAACTTCCCAGCACTGGATGCATTGCAGCCGTCGTGCCGCTATTCATTGCCCGAATGCTCTGGCCATGATTATTCACACCGGTGTGCATGGAACGAATGAGCGTAATATCATCGGCAATCGCTCCGGTATGGGGAATCAACTCAGACATCTCCATTCCGCATTCACCGTAATGTCGATATTTCCATGGCGGCGCGAGAATCTTGGAACTTGCCTGTGCTGCGTTGTCGTATTTAATATCGCCAGGGAACGTCTCACCATGACGTTTCACCAACTCTTCTTTGGGGTCGAACAAATCAATTTGACTGGGTCCGCCTTGCATCCATAAAGAAATCATGGCTTTGGCTTTTGCCGGTTTCGGCGCAGGCTTTTGAATGGTGTCGAAACTTTTGCCAACCAGATCGGGTTTCGCAGGATTTGCCAGTAACTTGTTTTCTTTCATGGTCAGTGCAGCCACCAACCCGGACAGCCCCATGCCAGCGGCTGTTAATAATTCACGTCGATCGGTTTGTTTATCCATGACCATTGGAGAATTACTCGATATACAAAAACTGATTGCTGCTTAACAACGCCTGACAGAACACAGCCACCGCGTCGATGATTGGATCATCATTGAGCTGTCTGGACTCATATTCTTTTGTCAGGACTTCCTGCATTTCCGTGACGAACGAAATTGCTTCCTGTTTCTCTTCGTCTGTGATCTCTTTACCAAAAGCGGTACGCCAAGCCTGCGATACCTGATGTTCGATATCCTGACTCTGCTTGGTCAATTTGACTGCAAAGAACCTGGATTGGGCTGTGACAAAATCACTATTCAGTAATTCCAGCGATTGCGTCGGTACGGTCGACGAGGGGCGTTTCGTACAGTTTGGTGCCAATTCCGGTAAGTCAAATGGCTCCAGCACAGCCAAAGGTCGACTACGTCGCACCTGAACATACAAACTACGGCGATACTGCTGACCTTTCATATCAATGACCGGACCCGGTCGACCCGCATTCAGATTCTCTTTACCGATCACCCATTGTCCGGTTATGTCCGCCATCACGGGCACGGGTGCACCCGCCATTTGTTCATCGAGCATCCCGGACACGGCGAGAATCCCGTCGCGTACGGCTTCAGACTCCAGTCGCCGCACGGGCATCGACCACAACAACCGTTTCTGGCGATCAATTTGATTGCCCTGAGCATTGCGAGTCGATGTCTGCTGGTAGGCAGTGGAAGTCATGATGATCCGATGCAGTTGTTTGATGTCCCAACCACTCTGCACAAACTCATCAGCCAGCCAGTCTAATAATTCGGGATGAGTGGGTCTTCCGCCAAGAAAACCGAAATCACCTGGAGTATCCACGATTCCCGTTCCGAAATGATGAGCCCACACTCGGTTGACCATGACACGCGATACAAGCGGATGATTCCCACTGGTTAAGAGTTCTGCAAAGGCAGTACGACGTCCGGTTGTATCAACCTGCTCAGCATTATGAGGAATTTCCATCGACGCTAAGCCGCTGATCACAGACAGCTCGCCCGGCTCAACAGCATCCAGCGGACTATCGAAGTTCCCTCGGGAGAAAACATAAGTCACCGGCGGTTCACCAGCAGGTTCGGTTAAGACTCGCAAAAACTCTTCCGGCTTTAACGCCTCGCGAAGCTTGGTTTGTTTTTCCGTATAAGTCTTAAGGTCATCTGAAGCCGCTCGATCGAATAAATACAAATTGCCAGGTGTCACCACCGTGCTTGGATACTTTTTGATCAAGGCCTTTTGTTCATCGGTGCGATCCTTGCCTGCTGTCGCATGGGCATCTCGCACAGACTGCTGGACATCCTCAGGAAGCTTTGCGATTTCCTTTTCGAACGTGGCATCAATATATGCCTGTTGCTTCTTCACTCGTTCGGCTTCAATCGTTTT
>CALKCC010000130.1 GCA_938082855.1 uncultured Pirellulaceae bacterium
CTGTTGCCGACGTAGCCGTTGGCGATGCAAATCCTTGCTTGGGGGCAACCATCGTAAGAGTTTGGTGAGCCAGAAATGTTGGCGTTGCAAGTTCTCCGGTATCACAATCTAAGCCAGTTGGAATGTCGATGGCGATTCGATGCACCGATTGTTGATTAGCCCAGTCTATGGCGATGTCAAAGGGAGAGCGTGGTGTACCCTGCCCTCCGGTTCCCACCATGCAGTCTAGGACGGCCGTCTGGCTGGAAGCATTTAGTTCCTGAAGCATGGATTCAAGGTTGTCAGGTGTAGCAAACAGTATGGTGGCTGGTAACTTACTCAGGATGTCAAAATTCACTTTTGCATCGCCTGTCAGTGTTTCAGGTGATACGAGTAAAATGGTAATCGCAGGTATTTCGCGAACGAGTAAGTGACGCGCAATGACAAAACCATCTCCGGCATTATTGCCTTTTCCACAAAGTAAGATGACTGAATTGACAGGTAATACTTCGATGACGTCAGTACAAGCTCGACCTGCATTCTCCATCAGGACTTGGCCCGAGATCCCAAGCTTATCGATTGCTTGTTGATCGACGTCGCGAGCTTGTTGGCGGCTTAGAGTGGTCATAAGGAATTCCTTAGGGAAAGGAAATGAGGCGTTACGGAAGATTACTCCGTAACGCCTCAACCAATCGCTCCCAGTCGCTTCATCAAAGCTGACATTGACCCGTTGAGAAAACCCTGATGGTTTTCCTGAAGGAAGCGAGTTTTATTCGGGTTTGTGTTTTATGGAATGATGAACACTCCTCCAAGAACGGACCCTGCCTGAATCAAAGCAGCCTTTTTGCTGATTGGAAACGCGGGTTTGACTCGAGGGGCAACGCTTCCGGGGCGATGGTAGCCCAGAGCGTATTGGCATTCGTTCCAAGGATGGATTCCCATCTGGTATGGAAGGATCGCAATGTTGGTGAAGAAGTGTGCTCCTGAACGCATTGGCTGTAGCCAGGGACCTAGTGTATGTCCGTGTCGTTCAAGTTGAGAGTCTTCAAAGTAGACCGGTTTGTGAGCCACGGCTGAGGCACGCCAGTGAAAATCTAATCGTTCCCAGGCTCG
This sequence comes from uncultured Pirellulaceae bacterium, assembly GCA_938082855.1. Lineage (GTDB taxonomy): Bacteria > Planctomycetota > Planctomycetia > Pirellulales > Pirellulaceae > UBA721. The sequence continues at coordinate 1,093 of CALKCC010000130.1, forward strand.
TTGTTCAAAGGGGCTGTTGTCAATGCGACATTGTTTAGGAAATCCCCAGGCGTCGGCGATATAACAAATATCTTCGACACTTAATTTGTCGATTGGCAGGACACTGAGCTTACCTTGTGCCCCTTGGATGTAGATACTGCTAAAGGCGTAATCAGCCAGCTGCCCGGTGACCAGTGTGTTGCCATCACGATCACGCCACTGTCTAGACTCTTGTTGTAGTTTGGGGGGCTTTTGATCAAGGTTTGGTTTGAAGCTTGGCGAAATGTCCAGCGAGATTTCACTAATTGGCTTCGCACTAATTAAGGCATTGGCCTTTGCACAATCAGGCGTTCCACAATTATTAGGGTCAACTGGCTGTGCTACCTGGATCGCCGCTCCGAGATTCTCCAACCCTCCCAAGGCAGGACCGACTACCTGAGCCTGAGGAGGTTCCTCGGCTTCTGGAGGTGTTTGAGGTGTGTCTGGCACTACCGGTTCGTTTGAAGGTTCAGGGTCCTGGCCGATTAGAAGGACAGGAGGTGGATTGGTAGGTGATGGTTCGTTAATTGTTGGGGGGGAAACTGGTTCTTGCAGGACAGGATTAGGGAAATCCTGCACGGTCTGAGCAGGTTGTTGTAACGCCTGCTCCTGAACTTCCACTTCGGTGATTGGAAGGAAGCTTTCGGTGTCCTGTGCTGGAGGCGTGGAGGGAGTTGGTGCAGGATTTTGAACTGCGGCCTTTTGCACTGGTGGCTTTGTTGTGGGGGTGTTCACTGTGGTGGCCGAGACATCTCGAATGGTTGAAATCCGAGTCGGCGTGGATGCATTAGAAATTCGCACTCGTGTTGTCGAGAGATTGGTCGTCGCTGGTGACGTCGTTCGGGTGCTTTTTATTCGGACAGGAGAATCGGCAGTGACCGATGGTAACAAGGCAAAACCAAGAAGCAGCGTGCCAGTGGCAGCCAGTGCAAAACTAATTGCTGTCGGAGCCGGACGATTGATCCGGACTATAGTTTGGAGCTTCGTGCGTAATGGCGATGTCATGAGGATGGCTTTCCCGAATACTGGCAGCAGTCACTCGGATAAATTGAGCGTCTTTGCGCAGGTTTTCTATGGTAGGCGTACCACAGTAACCCATGCCTGCACGTAGCCCACCGACCAATTGGTAGACAAAGTCTGCCAGGTCGCCTTTGAAAGGAACGCGTCCTTCCACACCTTCCGGAACGAGTTTCCCGTTACCGCTTTGACGATAACGTTCACTCGATCCCTTCACCATCGCGCCCATGGATCCCATGCCGCGATAAGCTTTGAAGGTACGACCTTGGTAGAGGATTAATCGTCCGGGACTTTCCGAAAGTCCTGCAAAAAGTCCTCCAATCATGACAGAATTTGCTCCGGCAACGATAGCTTTGCAAATATCACCGGAAAAACGAATGCCGCCATCGGCAATCACTGGAATTCCAGCGTCTTTGGCCGCCTTGGCTGCTTCGTAAATTGCTGTCACTTGAGGAACACCGACACCTGACACGACTCGCGTCGTACAGATCGAACCTGGGCCAATTCCAACCTTTACTGCATCTGCTCCAGCATCAATCAGATCTCTAGCACCGGCTTGAGTAGCGACATTACCTGCCACCACATCAATATTCCACTGTTTCTTCAGTTCTTTAACCGTCTCGATGACATTGCGGGAGTGCCCGTGAGCACTATCCACAATCAGGACATCAACACCTTTATTGATCAGGCTCTCAGCTCGTTCATAGCCAAATACCCCAATTGCAGCTCCAACCCGTAAGCGACCTAAATGGTCTTTGCAGGCATCCGGAAACTGCTTCATCATATCGATGTCTTTGATCGTAATCAGTCCGGTCAGTTTGTATGAATCGTCCACGAGAAGCAGCTTCTCCACTTTTTTTGCAGTTAAAATCTGCTCTGCTTCTTCTAGTGTGACGGCCCCTTTGGCAGTGACCAAATTCTCTTTGGTCATCACTTCGGAGATCGACTGAGAAGTGTCTTCCAGGAACCTCAAGTCACGTCGAGTGAGAATGCCAACCAGCGTGCCGTCAGATTCCGTAATGGGAACTCCGGAGACGTTGTGTTGTTCCATTAACTGACGTGCACTTCCCACATTGGCGGTGGGGTCAAGCGTGACCGGATCGATAATGATTCCGTTGGCACTACGCTTTACTTTATTCACTTCGTCGGTTTGGTCTTCGACCGACATGTTTTTATGAATGACACCGATCCCTCCCATTTTCGCCAGCGCGATCGCCATGGCGTGTTCGGTCACCGTATCCATGGGAGAACTGATCAGCGGGATATTCAGTTGAATGTTATTGGTGAGCTTAGTACGCACGTCTGCATCAGAGGGTACTATTTCACTGAAAGCGGGTTCCAATAGTACGTCATCAAAAGTGATGGCCGTTAATCTGATCTTGTCTTCCATCGTCGTGCTTAATCCTGCTGAGTGACTGATCGTGAAAGGGGAATAGTCAGTAATACCTGACTGGGGACCAGTCTATGGGTGCCTCCATAATAAAAATTGGTTGTCAAATTATGGTCGCATTGACGTCATTTGACAACGCAGGGAGAGGAAAAATGCCTCAAATAGATGGAGATTCCCTCTGCGAACCCTGTTTTTGTTAGATTCTCATTGTCGTTTAAGGAGTCTCATCGCGCTCTTTGCCACGAATCGTCGCTGAGGAACCGATTCCGTAATCTAGCAGAGTCAGTACAGTTTTGGCGATCACGACCCCATCGGCATTTGTTTGAGTGATTTCCTGAGACAGAATTCCCCCAGGGATTTCACTGCAGAAAAACTCATCGGTGCGCGTTTTGTTTCCGTGTTCTTCGTGGACGGTCACAACTCGACTTACCTGCATCTGTTTTCCAAGGATGTCTTTGGTCAGTCCGTACTCAACCACATTGGAATGGGTTGTATATTCGACTTCACCCTTTTTGTTGGTGAATTGTGTTTCCCTGCGAAGGACGCTCGGCATGGTTTCCTTTGAAATGTAGACTTTGCTTACACGTTGCCCGTTTTTGGATGAAAGTCTAACGGTGTACACCTCGACAGGGAACTCGTAGGCTCCAATCTTGATCGTCTTGTTTTCGACGACGTCGGAAAAGCCGTCACCCTTAAAGTTGATATTCCGTTTGATCCGGTCTTTGGATTGATTGACTTTTTGCTCGCCGATGATCACGGTAGATTCGACTCCCAGTACGTATTGGTTATGGGAGGAATCCAGTAGCTTGGTGGTTGTGGTTGTGAGGACTTGTGAAGTGACTTTTTCGGCTTCATCGATGAGACTGTGGGTCACACGAACGGTTTTCCAGCTTTCCGGTTGAAAGCGAGCCCAGGCGTGACTGTCCTGCGAGCGCAACCACTCCTGCGCTCCGGCTGAAATTGGGAATCCAATTAGCAGGATCAGAATAAACGCGTGCAGTTGTTTAATGGGTGCTCTGTTCACTTATTCAATGCAAAAAGTACAGTGAAATAAACGTAGGTCATTACGATTTTGGAATTAATCGCCATTTCACCTGTTGTTCATGGTACGGTCAGCCACGGCCAAATGCCATAGATTAAATGTTCTGAAACGCTTCAAGGATGAGCTCGTCCTGGTGGGGAAAGACACTTCTCAAATCCAGTTTAAATTCGTTTTGCCTGATTCTTCCAAGCACCGGCGTTGCTGAGGTTCGCAGCTGCTGGGATAGCTCATCATCGGATCGTTGAGCATGTTTTATCGAGACGCTCCACGTCTTTATTTCCTGCGTTGGAACGCTTCCACCACCCAGATAAGTAACGTCTTCCATGGCAGTCGCAGTATAGTCCGATATTTCTGAAATGGACTCAGCGAGCGACTGAGCTCGAGTTTGGAGTTCCTCTAACGGCGTGCTGATCAACTGAAGTATTGGTACCGATTGGGTTGGGTCAGGAGCCAGATAAAGGTCAAGTGTCGCGGCTAATGCTGCCAGGATCGTCTTGTCCAATCGCAGAGCTCGCATCATCGGATGAGTACTGATTTTTTCGAGAGCTTCTCGTTTTCCAATCAGAATTCCGCACTGCGGCCCACCAAGTAACTTGTCGCCGCTAAAGAGCACAACATCGGCTCCGGCTTGCAGGCTTTGGCTAGGTAGTGGTTCGTCCTGAATGCCGAATTGACTGTAGTCATACAGTGCTCCGGAGCCAATGTCATCCACGACGACGACATGTTCGTGACGTTCGGCGATTTCTACCAGTTGTTCAACGGAAGTCGACTGGCTAAACCCTTGAATCTCGTAGTTACTACAGTGCACTTTCATGAGCACTGCTGTTTGCTCATCAATAGCAGCTTCGTAGTCTGCTGCCCTTGTTTTGTTCGTTGTTCCGACTTCTCGCAATACTGCCTGACTCATTTTCATGACATCCGGCATCCGGAAACTTCCCCCGATTTCAACGAGTTCACCCCGTGAGACAACTGCTTCTTTGCCAGAGGACAAAGCGGCTAAGGCGAGCATTGTCGCTCCGGCATTGTTGTTCACGACAGCAGCTGCTTCTCCTCCGAATAACTGCAGTAGTTTGTTCTCGACCGCCTCCACTCGCTGAGACCGTTTTCCGGTCGCTAGGTTAAGTTCGACGCTTGAGTATCCCTGCCCTGCTTCGGCCATCGCATCGACGGCCTGTTGGGCCAGCGGAGCGCGTCCTAATCCGGTATGGAGGATAATGCCTGTTGCGTTGATACAGCTTTGTAGCGGCGAGCGAGTTAACGATTTAACCTGATTGCAAATGTCCAAGGTCAGTTTCTGCACGTCGACTTCGTGTTCGTCGTGAGCCAGGATTGCATTTCGGAGCCTATCCAATGCCTGTCGCGCTGCAGCCACCACAAATTCACTCTGGGTAGATGCTAGTACTTCCTGAATCTCATCCGATTCGAGTAATTCAGTGACCGACGGAATGTTACGTAATAAATCGTTCATCATGTGCCTCGTAATTACTCTATCATCCGTACCCATTGGTGAAGGAGCAAGAGGTTTGGTTACTGCAGAAATCGCAAGTCGTCTTTTCGGACCGTAAAACCCGTACGATCCAGATATTCGCACAGTGGCACGGCGTATTTTCTGGTGGTCCCCAGTGCATCGCGGATCTCCGCCATGGTTTTACCTTGCTTGTCAGCCATGAAAGTTTTAAGCGTGGCTTTGACAGCTTGAAGAGTTTGAGCAGCCAGGTATAGCTGGTCAGAAATTTCAACAACGACTCCACCGGACTCAGCGATTTTTAAAAGTTGAATTACCGAGTCTGCTTGTTTACCTGCCTGACTTTGCAGTTCTTTAACCAGCGGGGCCTCTAATCCGGTTTCCTGTAGCTGTTTTTGCAGGAGTTCTAGTAGTTTAGCTTCGTTCTTGGTGAGTTGAGGACCACGACTCTTTAGTCCGATGCGTCCCATTGTGACCTGGAGCAACCCCTGCTTCTGCAGCAACGAGAAGATGCGGTTTAAAACGGAATCGGCTGCGAGGAAGCGTAAGCGTTCCCTCACAGGAGCAATGTCAAAATTAACTCCCAATGGATTCTCGTCGTGCAGCTTAGTAAGTACTTTTTCGACATGCTGTTTGGCAGATTCAAGCGTCTTGATGTGCACTAGCTGTTTGGAGGAATTGCTGAGTTCTATTTCAAGGACATCGCCGGACTCGATGAGGTTTTGAATGAGGGGCGTTGGGGAATCGATGCCAGTCATCCTGGTTAGGTCAGTTGGACTCGGATTAGCAAACGCCCGCAAACCAATGGCTGCTTCGACCCTTTCTTCCTCACTATGTTCACCAGTCAGCTGTTGGATGAACTCCAGTTGCTGAACTTCCTGATACGAAATTCGACTGGCGCAGGGATCGAGTATTCTGCCTCCGGCAATCGTCACAGCCGGTGATTCCATACGTAAGACAAAGGGTTGATTCCAAGTGCTTACCACGTCTCGGTCAACAAGTAACTGGGCGAATCCTGTCTGCCCGGAAACCAATTCATCCTGCTCGAGTAGTTTGAGTGAAGCGGTGTAATTTGCAGTACCGAGGTGTAAGCGAACGGGCATGTGATTCCGCAGTGGAAATCGAGAGTTAGGAGTAACCTCCAGAGAGACGGTTAGAGTATCGTGAGGGGCAAGGAATCCTTTGGACGCCAATTCCATTCCTTTGTGGATTTGGTCCGGGTGGATGCCTGCTAGATTAATCGCCGCTCGCTCGCCCCGCACGACGGTCTCGACACTAGCGTCGTGGTTTTGAAGGCTGCGAACTCTCACGTCCTGTCCGCCCGGCTCAAGCATTACTTGTTCGTTGGCCTGAAGTTGTCCGCTTGTTACGCTGCCGGTGATAATTGTTCCATGTCCGTCGACACTGAAGCACCGGTCGATGGCGAGACGAAAAGGGGCGGAGGATGAGTTTGGTAGCTGCTCTCGAATTCGGTCACTTTGTTCAGTGATCACCTTCTTAAGTTCCTCAATTCCCGCGCCGGTTTCTGAACTGGTAACCACACACGGTGCTTCTTCGAAAAACGTGCCGCTACAGGATTCACGAATTTCCTCTTCAACTAATTCGAGCAATTCCTCATCGACTAAATCGGATTTGGTGATGGCGATAATTCCTGCTTTGACATCCAGGTATCGCAGTATGTCTAGGTGCTCCAGTGTTTGAGGTTTCACCGAGTCATCGGCAGCCACCACAAGCATTACGAGGTCCATGCCGGTTGCACCCGAAAGCATGTTACGTACGAATTTTTCATGTCCCGGAACATCAACGATCCCCAGTTTGAAGGGAGGAAGGAGGAGTTGAGCAAATCCCGGTTCAATGGTGATGCCGCGTTTCTTTTCTTCTGGCAGGCGATCGGTATTGGTGCCAGTGAGCGTGTGAATCAGTGCCGTTTTACCGTGGTCGATATGGCCTGCTGTTCCCAAGATGAGAGGGATGAGGGGGGGAAGAGCAGATTCAGACGTCGATGTGGTCTGAACTGAGTCTGTAGCAGGTGGTCCGTTGTTCATTCCTTCATTTTAATCGGTATCGCTATAGACATGAATCACCGTTTTTGGGACAGTTTGCGTCTCTGATTCAGTCAGTCCTTTCCGAAATCCCACTCTTGTTTTTCAGCT
>CALKCC010000131.1 GCA_938082855.1 uncultured Pirellulaceae bacterium
TAAAATCCTATTACCGACTGCACTTAATGAACAAGCGACCAATTGGAGTGCCGGAGATTCTATATCACTTGTCGTCAAACTGTACGACTGGGACAGTGCTTACAAACACTTCAAACTGCTTGCCACCGAAGTCGCAGGCGATACTGCTCCATCGCCGCCAGCCACAAGTACACCACCAGAAGTTACTCCACCTTCACCAGCCAAAGTGGAGACGCCCACTCCAGTCGAACCAACGTTAACAACTCCAGTTGCCTCAAACACTCCTTCTCCCCCGGCTGTTACTCCTCCAAAACAGCCTGTCGTCGAGTCCACGCAAACGCCGGCACCAAAACCAGAATCTGCCAGAAAGCCGGCTCCCGAACCAGAAGCCAAACCTGCTCCCAATCTAAAGAAAGTTGAACGCCCCAAAGCAAAACGCTCTCGGACGAAATCCAAGACACCGAAGAAGACACCGGCTCCGGAACACAAAACGACAAATCAACAGCAAGCTGACACGACGCAAGCTCAGCCGCCAGTTGAACCGCAAGCTCAACCTACCGCCTATAACAAAACACCAGTCAGCTTAACGCAATATAATCCTCCGACACTCAAAGGCGTGCCAACACGACGACAAACACCGACGTTCGGGGGACGCACAAAACCAATGCAGCCATTGGTGCAGTCACAACGCTTTACATCGATCCCGACAAATCCTTTTGAAATCGTCCAGGGCCAATATAAAAAACCGCTCATTCTAGGCTTAAAGATCTTTGGTGGAATCTTTGCCGGATTCCTTCTCCTGATTTGCGTTTGCTGCGGTCTACTTTCTACCTAACCAACATCAAGATCACTTGGCCTGTTTGATGAATTCCACCAAATCAGCAACTTGCTGAGCAGTAAGATCCTTAACCTGCAAATCCGGCATCAGGGACTTATCCTGCCGTTCCACGAAATCAACTTCAGCGGCAGGAATAGCGGTTTGCTTCCCTTGAGCATCCACGATAACAAGTTGCTTTCCATTTCGTTCTTTAACGACGCCTGAGAAGATCTTCCCACCAGTTGTTTCAACGACATAGGACGCATACTTCGCCTCGATTTTTGCCGAGGGACGAACGATACTTTCAAGAATCTCTTCGCGTCCCAAGCGTTTAGCAATATCCTCGAGAGAAGGCCCAACCGGCTTACCTTCGGTCCCGGTCTGATGACAGTTCTTACATTGAATACCCTGCGTACTTAAAAACAACTTGCGACCGTTTTCTGAGTCCCCTTGAAGTTTGAGGATTTGGGACAAATCAAAATTGGTTCCCAGAGTTTGCGGCAATAACGCTGGATCAATGAATGGTTTATAGAGCCCTAGCTCCAGCGGTGGCTCCTGACCGGTTGCCTTTTGGCGAATTGCTAAGAGCGATTGCTGTCGAGTACCAGATACGGCATCTAACGCCATTGCCAATGCCTTCGACACTGGTTGATTACCTCTCTGATTCACAACATCGCCGTCGACTGCAACCACAAGTTCTCCGGATTCAGGAGAATCCAATTCGTCAATCCATTGCCTTATCAAATCAATTGTCTGTGCGTCTGGAGTCTGAGCTCCCAAATGAGGCATGTGCCCAAGCCCAGTCGTCGTTAGACGATACAACAAGACCGAGCCTGATGGGTCACCGGCAGATACAATCCTTGCATCCTGAATCCCTAAACTACCTCTCGTTGGACGGTGGTTAACCAATTTCATTGCATCCCATTCCGTTTGAAAACGGAGATCAATGGTTGCATTCCCGCCCCCTCCTGGCTGATGGCAGTGTGCACAATTGGCTGCCAGATACGACTTTACAATCTGCGCCTTGTCTCCATCAGGACCATGATGAAATGATGGGAAATCCTCTTTCAAGCCTGCAATCTTGTGAGCATTCTCTTTCCCGCCAACCGGATTCATTAACTGAACAATTCCATCTTCAATTAGTGAATGCAATGCGATATCTTGTTTCGCTCCGTTACCAGGTGCAAGTCCATTCAATTGGGGCAAGACAAATCCCAGTACCGTGGAGCGGCTGTTGTGACAAGTTACACACTCGTTGCGACTGTGATATCGCCATTCAATCTCCCGTGTTCCTCCGAAAGCCAATGGATCATCAATCATCACGTTGCGAATCGCACCTTTAGAAGGAACCAAATCTGCATCGGACTGATCTTCGCGCCAGGCGTAGGTATAGAACTGCCACTGTTCATTCTCAAGGAACATGACTTGAGTCTCCAGACGAGTAAGTTCCTCTGATCCGGCTTTCTGAAGATAGAGCGTCTTGGCTAGTGTTGTCCCTTCGGGATAGAGCATCGCCCCGTTTCTTTGAAGCATGACATTTTCTTCACCTTGCAAAGCAACGACTCGATCCCCGATCGCTCCATCGGACCATTGTGGCTGTGCAATTGCATACTCAAATACACCTGACGCTGGAGTCACCTCAGCAGTGAACAAACCAGTTTCGCTAATCTTAAGCGGAAAGGCGGACGGATCGACATCAATCTTATTGCCTTCAAGCTTGTAGATACCACCCGCATAATCAAGCACCAATAACTCACCACTGGAATCTTCTCCAAAGGCAATGACTTTAACAGTCGACCTGGCAATTTCCTGCAAGGAGGTGAGTTCATTCCCTTCGTTGGTTAACGCCCACAGAATTCCTGTCACATAATCTCCGTAGACATATTTCCCTTGCAGTCCATCATGCTTCCCACGGTAAACGAAGCCCCCGGTAATCGAACGTGACTCCGAGTGATGATGAGCTGCGACGGCTGGAATGACAGGTCCCGGACCAGTCTTCAAGTCGGTACGAACTGGCTGTGGCCCTTCGGTGACGCTCCATCCGTAATTCCCACCGCTGACTACACGGAACACCATCTCCCACAGTTCCCAGCCAACATCGCCAACCCAAAGTTCCCCTGTCTGTTGGTCAAAACTCATTCTCCAAGGATTTCTAAATCCAAAGGCAAAGATTTCGTGGCGAGCCTCTTCCATGGAGACAAACGGATTGTCGTCCGGAATTGTATAAGGGGATTTTACTGACGTCTTGGAAACATCCAAACGCAGAATACAGCTCAATAAATCGTCGACTCCCTGCCCAGTGTTGTTTCCGTCAGGCGGAGAAGGGGCCGCAGCGTCACCTGTAGATATGTATAACATTCCGTCCGGTCCGAACTTTAGGCAGCCTCCGTTATGCCCCCCCGAACGCCAGCGTATAATCTCCACTTCACTCTCAGGATCAATAGTCGGTGGACTCTCCGTTCGCATTCGAAATCTGGCAACTCGAGTCCCTTCCTCCAGATTAGGACCATCGATAAACGTCAAATAGACGAATCGATTCTCTTTAAAATTAGGGTCGAATGTAAATCCATAAGCGGCCGCTGCGCCAAATGCCTCGTTCAGATCAATCACTAGATCGGCTTGCTGCACACCATGATTAGATTGCTCAAAGCTAAACAGCTTGCCCTTTTGTTCAAGCACATACAACCGCCCGTCGGCCGGACCACTGGTGATTAACACTGGATTATTAAATGACAGACCATCATAGGAGCGAACCAACGTATATGGACTGGGCGCATCCGGGCTTCCTGTCAGCTTACTTTCTTTCCAGACATCCCTGGACAAAGCGGAATTGCCAATCAGTAGCATCATCGTCAAAGTCAGTACGGATCTTACGAGCATCTTCTATTTCCTGAAAGTGTTACAAAGTGTGCTGTCCTATTGTAACACTTTCAGCTTACCGCTCACCAATGATGGTCAGGACGGCAAGTTCAGTTCAAGCTCGTCGGCAGTCTTGAGACCAGACCTGTCTTCAATGGCTTCGCGATCGATCAGTTCAAGTTCAGTCACAAAGCTGTCTATGGCTCGCTGAATCTCACCGGGGGTGTCATTCCAATTCTCCGGAGCCGCCGGCTTATCTTCATTTTGATCAATTTGACCAATCGCCCGAAGCCAATCTTCATCACCTCCCATTCGATCATCAACCAACCCAGGCCAATATTCACCTTCAGCTTGAGACTCACCTTCTAGAAAAGTATTCAGTTCATTGATTACAACGAGGGCATCGAGAGGCGAAAACTGGTTATCCCGGCTAGCATCCCAAAACGGAGCTTGCATGCCTTGTTCTCGTTCAGTCGGCAGGGCACCACCTTCTCCCGCATTTAGACGATTGATCACGGAAAGGGCATCCATTGGAACCAACTGACCATCATCGTTGATATCACCGGGGCTACTCCCGTTAAACCAAAGGTAATCGGTGACCATTTGAATGGTGACCTGATGGGCATCCGTTGTGACAGTACCATCGGTCACTTTATATTCAAAAGAATCGACACGATTAAAATTCGTGTTGGGCACATACTCGAACGCTCCACCATCCCGAAGTACCAATGTGCCGTACTCAGGCGGCGTGACCTGAGTAAACGTCAACCGATTTACATCCGGATCTTCGACCAAACTGAACAGGTCACTATCAAACCCGGGATCCAATGTCTGATTATCTCTAAGTTCATAGACGCCATTGGATGCAACCGGTTCGTCATTGACTTCATTAACTACGACTGCGAACTCTTCAATGTAAAACTGATTGTCCTCGAGCGTGTCTAAATCCTGATCATGACCAGAGTCCATCAACTGAAGCACGATGGAACTGGAGCCGTTAGCATGCTCTGGAAAACTCAATTCCAGACGTCCTGTCGATGCACTATTATCATGCGTGAGTTCGTAATCCAGTAGCTCGTCATTTGACACAAACACATCAATCATGAATTGTTGAGATTCATCTATCCCGGAACTCAATCCAGTCAGATCCAAAACAACATCACCACTATCCTCATCCAATTCGACATCTTCGACCGTTTCGATGGTTGGCGGCATGTCCGTAGGAGCCAAACTCAGATAGTAATGCCCCATTGAACCGGCCAGGGCACCGTCCCCGGTGAGCGGGTCATAATTGACGTCACCTTCGTGGTAGCCACTCACCCCAAAATAATACGTCTCACCGCCGGTAAATTCGTAATGCAGAAAACTACCTAGTCCTCCATAAGGATCATCATCGTTCTGCGCAAGCTCCGCACCCTGACTATCAAACAATCTTAGAACCGTATCAGCACTCCATGCCTCCGAACTGTCCGTCCAGACCATATAGTCTCCGGATTCAGTTGGAGCAAAGCGATATAGGTCGACATCTTCCGCTGTTAATACGAACGTATCGTCGTAACCAATCTCGGCCGATCGCACGTCTCCGACCGCCAGATCTAGTATCCCTTGATGGGTTAACTTGTCATCGGTAAGCATCGCATAGGCATCAGCATCAAATTGATCCCATTTCATTTGGTAGTAACCAGTATCACCCGGAACAGCATCACCAATTAAAAACGGGTCGAAGGCTTGGTTCCCCAATCCGCTCACAGCAAAATAAACGGTTTCACCAGCTGTGCTAGCCAAGTGGATTTTGGAATCCCAACTACCATCCTGTACAAAATCCCAATCACGCTGCGCGATGTAGTTCCCGTCCGAATCGAATACCGTAATAACACTATCCAAGTCGTCCTCGTTGTCCTCAAGCACATAGGAATCCACATCAAATTCCAATACTCCAGAGATGGTTGGCGTCACCGCATAGAAATCAATGTCCTTGTCGCTAACTTCAACCCAGTCTTCTAACGCAGAATCCCAGTCATAATAAATCAACTCTTCATACCAAGTATTTACATCAGGCAGTGAAACGGATTGATTGATATTTCCGGTTAAGTCCTTGGAAATGAACTCGAATTCAACTTCATAAAATCCACCGTAAGTCGTTCGACGTCCATCGACACTCATGGGGTTATAGCTATGATTCCGTTGTCCCGAGACTCCGAAGTAAAGCACCTGACCTTGCTCAAGGTCGGTACCCATCACAAAGCTATCGAGTGTATGTCCATCGAAGTACTGACGGTCAGTGGGATGCTCGAAAACGTAGCCGGGGTAGGCAGCATCAACAAACTCCAAAGGATTCCCAAATTCATCCACTTGCAAATCGTCGTCACTGTAAACCAGTTCGTTTCCATCTGCATCGAATACACGCAGAAACGAGTCGACATACCCCTGCAAATACGGAGTGTCGATATCGACCATTACTTTACCGTCGTCCGGCACCACCAAACGGAACAAGTCGACATCTTGAGTACCTACGTGCGTTCCATAGTCCTGACCAATCAAGCCCTGAAACGACGTTTCTCCCTGATTGAAGCTCACTTGAACAGCGGTATCCAGAAATCCATTTAAGTCATCATTAGCCCAGCTAAAAGCGAGTTTGTAATGCCCTCGATCGGCTGACGTACCTGACCCCGGATGGAGTGGTGAGTAGGCGTCGTTTCCTGAACCACTAACTCCTACGTAGTAGACGCCAATCGGTAATGCTGCTTCCAAATGAGAAAATGTTGTATCGTCATAATTGTCATTGACTGCCAGCGGTGTTCCGTTTGAATCAAACAGTCTTAGAAGAGTATCAGCGGGCTCACGATTCCCCCAAGCTTCGGTCTGTAAGATGACAACTCCTGGAGCGGACAACTCAAACTTAAACAAATCCACGTCGGCATCACCCGACTCAAAGCGTCGACCATCCTTGCCCAATATTCCTTTCAGCTTCACTGCTTCGGAGGGATCGTTATCATAGACGCTCCATCGCAAGGGCAGTACAGGGCCCTGGTACGCCCCAGCCAGTGTACTGTTTGCATCGCCACTATTGACCGCATAGCGATCCTCTCGCTCAGCCGGCAACTCCACCAATTCTCTAACCGCACGGACCGCCTGATGGATATTGAGTCGAGGGTATTCAGCATTCGTGTAAGCAAATTCAACCCCATCCACGGTCGTGATCGAGTTTTCATCGTCACCATCATGTATGACATCAGCTGATTCACGTATTAGTTGTTGTACTTCGGACGTCGTTAAATAACGCCCTCCGAAAGTCATCGCCGCATCTTGCATCAGTGCCACAGCACCAGCCACCATCGGCGAGGCCATACTTGTTCCAGCTAATTCCTGCACCTCGTCACCCGGAACGGAACTAAGGATAAATGCTCCGGGAGCAAAGACGACATTGCCTTGGTCCGGTGGTCGTTGACTGAAGTGTACGATTCGATCGGACGCTGTCGTGACATCACAAACCTGATCGCCCATACAGATTCCGCCACCTTCATAGGATTCCCAAACCGCTCCAACCACTAACGTGCTATAGATACCGGGAGCGTTCGCATTGCGAACCATTTGGTTCTGACCGTTACGATCAATTCCATATTCATTTCCAGCCGCACTAACGACCGTGATCCCCAGTCGCTCCAAATTCAGAATTTCACGATAGACATCCTGTGTGACAGCTGCGGCGTCATTCGTGTTAGCAAACAACCCTCCACCAAGAGACATATTCACTACTTTGATATTATTCTCATAGTGATTTTCACGAACCCATTGCAATGCCTCCAGGATTTCAACCCACGACGAATACCCATCCGTTTCCGAGAATACTTGCAAGGAAATCAGATTGGCCTGAGGGGCAACTCCGATATTGGGATCACTTGCCGCGGCAATTCCAGCCACATGCGTCCCATGATTCGACGTGAAGTAATTCCCTTCATTGGCGTATACCAGATCAACATTGGCGATGACTCGATCTGCCAACAAATCGTGACTACTGTCGATCCCCGTGTCGATGATAGCGATGCCAATTTCGTCACCATCGATCTCTTCAAAATCCGGCAATCGTCGCATTTCGTAGAGGTCGATTAAGTCGAAGGCAAATGAATGTGGAGCGACACCCGTTAAAACCAATCGAGGCTCCAAAGGCTCCAAAAACAACCGTTTTTGCAATCGTCGTTTATTTGATTTCCTAAGCATTATTCAGTTGTCCTCCTCCCCTCTGTAGTGTCATCGAATTGACAACATCTGTCATCCAAATCGTAGATTTGTGATACCATCAACTCCCTTTATTTTGGAGCAAACGGCAATCCATACCTGTATTATATGCAATCTGTGTGCCGTGAGCTTAGAAGTTATGGACTCTCAAATCACAACGGCAATTTAGTTATAATCGAACCTAGTATTCCCCAACGAGGGATTCCGTCCTTTTCACATACCAGGTTCTTTTCATGCCTCGCATCGCTCCGATACTGCTGCTACTCATTTGTTTCACCTCCTTGGCCAAAGGCAATAACAACGCCAAACCTCCGCTCAATGTAATCGTCGTTTTAGTTGATGATCTGGGCTGGATGGATCTGAGTGTCCAGGGTTCGGACTTTTACAAGACGCCGCACATTGACCACCTAGCTGCCACCGGCGCGCGGTTTACAGACGGTTATGCTGCCTGTGCCGTTTGCTCTCCCACCCGGGCTGCATTGATGACCGGACGCCATCCGCACCGATTGGGAATTACAGATTGGATTCGAGCAGAATTCCAATTGGGCGGTCGACAGGGCCCCAATTCAGACAAACCTGGATATCACGACGCTGGCCTGAATTACCTAACCCCGGTCAATAACTCCTTCCTTCCTCACAAGGAATTCACCGTTGCAGAATTAGTTAAATCAAAAGGCTACGCTACCTGCTTCATCGGAAAGTGGCATTTGGGCGGCAAGGGCTATCTCCCCACAGACCAGGGATTTGATGAGAACTTTGGTGGGTGGGATTACGGACAGCCACCAAGCTATTTTGATCCGTACACGAACAAACGCCTGCCCGAAGGAATCCCGACCCTAGAACCTCGTGAAAAGGGCGAGTACTTAACCGATCGGGAAGCCGATGAGGCAGTAGGATTTATTCGGAGAAACAAAGACAAGCCGTTCTTCCTTTATCTTTCTCACTACACCGTCCACACTCCAATCCAAGCCAAGCAGTCCATCACTGAAAAATACATCCCACTGAAGGACGGGAAAGGGCAGGACAATGCAACCTATGCATCGATGCTCGAGAGCCTTGATGACTCCATGGGGCGTCTACTGAAGACTCTTGATGAACATGACTTGACGTCCAATACCGTCATCATTTTCACCGGCGACAACGGTGGACTGGACCGCAATGACAATCCCACAGACAACGCACCTCT
>CALKCC010000132.1 GCA_938082855.1 uncultured Pirellulaceae bacterium
AGGCCTACTTTAAGAACCGTTCTCCAGATCGTGGTCATTCCAATGCTGGTTATGCCGCGATGGTGAAGAGCATGGACGAGTCGCTAGGGCGTATCCTAAAGACGCTGAAAGAATTGGGACTCGATGGGAATACAATTGTGATTTTCACCTCAGACAATGGTGGACACGGTGGAGTCACCAGCAACCGCCCTCTGCGAGGCAGCAAAGGGATGTTATACGAAGGAGGGATTCGCGTTCCTTTCGTAATTCGGTGGCCCGGCAAGATTGGTGAGGCGCGGACGATTAACAAGCCCATCATTGGTGTGGATCTACTGCCGACGTTGTTAGAAGCGGCGGGCGTCAAGCCAGTCGCCAATCAGATAGTGGATGGTAAGTCGATTTTGCCATTGCTAACGGGTCCGGATGGCCAGTTGGACCGTGAGTATGTCTATTGGCACTTTCCGGCCTATTTGCAGCGTTACCCAGGGTTGCCCGAACCGGGGCCTTTTAGGACGACACCAGCCAGTGCAGTGCGGGATGATCAATGGAAGCTTATTCACTTTTATGAAACCGGCACCAGTGAATTGTATCGAGTGGCTGGAGACCTTTCTGAAAAACACAATGTTGCGGCGCAGAATCCGGAAGTCGTGCAACGCTTATCAACAGCCTTACATCGTTGGGTCAAAGAGACAGGCGGCTTTGTACCTTCGGAATTGAATCCAAAATATATAGCGAACTAACATGAGAACTACGATCTCTGCCTTCTGTATATTTCTCCTTATCCCACTGCTGCAAATTGAAGCGGCTGATGAGCGACCGAACATCGTGTTCATCATGGCGGATGATTTAGGTTACGGTGATCTAAGCTGTTATGGTGGCTGGATCGAGACGCCGCATATCGACTCGATTGCCAAAAATGGCCTGCGTTTGACCGATTATCATTCCAATGGAAATGTGTGTAGCCCAACTCGAGCAGCATTAATGACCGGGCTGTACCAACAAAAGGTGGGCATCCCATTTGTCGTCGTGGCGGCCGAACAGAATCCGAACCATTTTGCCGGGATTCAGGCGTCCGAGTCGACGTGGCCAGAGGTAATGAAAGCTGGCGGATATCGTACGGGCATTTTTGGGAAATGGCACCTGGGCTATTTTGATCATTACAATCCGTTGTTGCATGGCTTTGATGAATTCGTTGGCTATGTGAGTGGAAACGTCGATTTTATTTCTCATATTGATCAAGCGGGTAACGAAGACTGGTGGCATGGAAAGAAGTTGAGACCAGAATCCGGGTACAGCACACACCTGATAACTGAACATGCGGTTTCGTTTATTCGCGAAAATTCAGATGCTCCCTTTTTCCTTTACGTGCCGCATGAGGCACCGCATTATCCGTATCAAGGTCCTAACGACAAGGCGGATCGCACGGTGGGTGGAACATTCGAAAATCACGGTAGCCGGCAGGATAAGAAAGCCGCTTATCGTGAAATGGTAACGGAGATGGATAAGGGCGTCGGAGAAATTCTCAATGCTCTGCGTCAGACTGGCCTCGAGAAGAAGACGATTGTGGTCTTTTGCTCGGATAATGGTGCGACATCGCTGGGGAGTAACGGAGTGTTACGCGGGACGAAAGGCACAAATTTCGAAGGCGGCCATCGTGTCCCATGCGTTGTCCAGTGGCCAGATAATATCGCACCCGGTCGCAGTAGTTCACAGCTGATGCTATCGATGGATTGGATGGCTACGATCTTGGGGATTACCAACTTATCCGATAAGCCAAAACGCCAGTTAGACGGCATCAACCTCGGCGAATATTTAGTCGGAGATAGAAAGCCTGTGGAACGTACGGTGATGTGGAACGACAATACACTCAGAAGTGGAAAATGGAAATTGATGTTGCCGCAAAAGGGTATCAAGGAAACACTCTTGTTTGATCTCAAGAAAGATCCTTCGGAATCGAAAAACCTGGCAAAGCAGTTCCCTGCTGTTGTGGAACTGTTGACTGCGGACCTCGTGGATTTGGCGAACGATGCGAAGGCGAAGGCCACTAAACAGCCGACCGCGGCTCCGAAATAGAAAGGCTCAAAGATGATAGGTAGAAAAGTATTTTTTGGCATGGCGTTGATGACAGCTGTCTTCTCCACTGTCGCCCTAAATGGTTTTTATGCGAAAACCGTACAAGATCGAAATGACGATGCCGCGAAGAAGGTAGAACGTAAATTCAAGCAATACAAACGTGTCCATCAAGATCTGCTGAAGAAGATCGTGGCTGGTCAGGAACGTGCAGCGTTGATTGAATTGGAGACGATCCTTAGCGTCGTGCCAGCGGACGGTGAGTCCCATTACATGAGCGCCGTTTGTTATGCGAGATTGGGGCAATCGGAGCAGGCAATCGAACACGTCAAGCAGGCAATGCGTCTGGGTATCGAGTCATCACGGTTTAGAGGTGGAACCAAAACTGGTTTAGAATCTCTGCGCGGCAATGAGGCGTTTGAAGCATTATTTGCGGACGAAGCAAGTGATATCGTTCATGGGCCCATGGTTGGACAGAATACCGGGGATGGGCTTTCATTTTGGTTGCGGACCACCAAGGAATGCGAAGTGCGAGTGCGTTGTTGGGAAAAAGGAAAGCCCCGAGTGACAACCACTGGGATTTCTAATAGTTCCGCCAAGACAGATTACACAGCGGTTGTGCGTGTCGATGGTCTAAAGCCAAATACCGATTATGAGTATTCGGTACATCTGGACTGTAAACCTGGTCATGAAGATAAATTTCAGACACGCACGCTTTCGGTAGATGGTAGTCCAGTCTCATTTAAGATCGCATTCGGGGGCGGTGCTGGTTATGTACCGCAGCATGAGTTCATGTGGAATACGATTCGAGCAAGGAAGCCGGACGTCCTGATGCTGCTAGGTGACAACGTTTATAGTGACGCTCCGGAGATTTCGGAGATGCAACATTATTGTTACTATCGACGGCAATCTCGTCCGGAGTATAGAGCGTTGACGGCACAGAGTTCCGTCTACTCGATTTGGGACGATCACGACTTTGGTACGAATGACTGTCAGGGTGGGCCGGCACTGGATTCCCCCGATTGGAAAGTACCAGTCTGGCAGGTCTTCAAAAACAACTGGGTTAATCCGGCTTATGGCCAAGGTGAGAAGGTGCCTGGGGTATGGTACGACTACTATATCGGCGATGTGCATTTCATCATGACGGATGGGCGAATTTACCGTGACTTAAAGCCGGCAGACGGCGGACGTCCTACCATGTTGGGCCCTATCCAACGCGAATGGTTGAAACGTACCATCGCGGAATCGAAAGGGACGTTCACTGTGTTGGTGTCGCCTGTTCCCTGGGTGTTTGGCGCGAAAGGCGATAGTAAGGATACCTGGAATGGATTTAAGGGCGAACGGCACGAAATCTTCGAGGTTATCCGTGAGAGTAAAAAAGATGGAGTGCTATTGATGTCAGCCGATCGGCATCGAAGTGATCTGTGGAAGATCGAGCATGAAGGAGTCTATCCGCTGTACGAATTTAACAGTTCGCGATTGACCAATCAGCATGTGCATCCTGAGTTGCCAGCCGCGGAATTTTCCTATAACAATAAGCAGTCTTTCGGATTGGTCGAATTCGACACAACAACAAAAGATCCGACCGTTGCCTATAGCGTCATAAACATCGATGGCAAGGTCATCCATAGCAGAAAGTTGAATCGTAGTGAAATCAGTTATTAAGCACATACAGCCTTTTTGCCTGTTGGTGATTTGCTTCCAACTAGAGGCTGCCGATTGGAATCGTTTCCGGGGCCCTAACGCGAGTGGCATAGCGAGTCATAAACAATTGCCGATTGAATACGCACTGGAAGATGCAGCTTGGAAGGTTGAATTAGAGAGTAAGGGGAATTCATCGCCAATCATTTCCGAAGGAGTGCTCTATTTGACCTCGGCAGAGTTTGATAATGAGACGAAGCGTGGAAACCGTATTCTCTCGGCCTATGCAACAGCAGATGGTGAATTGCGTTGGACGAAGAGCTGGCCGTTTAGGACATACAAGACGAATAAGCGTAATGGTTTTGCCAGTGCCACAGTATGTGCCGATGAAAACGGTGTCTATGTGTTTTGGCAGGCCGAGGATGCGTCAAAGCTCTATGGGCTAGACCATAGCGGTGAAGAGTTATGGTCCTATGAGGTGGGCAAATTTGGAGCCGGTACTGGTGCTGCAACCTCTCCAATCGTGCACCAGGGTGTGGTGTTATTGTCCCATGATAACGAAAAATATGAGAGTTTCCTGTTGGCTGTTTCTGCAGTGGACGGGAAGCGGATTTGGCAGACTGTACGTAAAACACAGCGTACCGGCTATTCCACGCCTGTTATCTACGAGGCGAAGGATGGTCAAACTCAGGTCGTGTTTAGCCACTCTTATGAGGGCGTGGTTGGTGTTGATTTTCAGAGCGGCGAAATTCAATGGCAGAATGTCGTGTTTGGCGATCATGCTCAGCGGGCGGTTGGTTCGCCCATTGTTGCTGGAAATCAAGTGATAGCAGCGAGTGGCTTTACCAATGGGGTGCGAACGCTTGTCTCTCTCGCTCCGGATTCTCTAAGTGATAGTCACGAGGCATTGGAGATGTATCGAACTACACGAAACGTACCTCATTGCCCGACACCTCTTGCTTTGAATGACCAGCTCTATTGTTGGACGGATCGCGGGATATTGGCCTGTCTGGATTTAGAGACCGGAGAGCAGCAATGGCTTGCTCGCGTGGGAGGTGAGTATTTTACGTCCCCGATTTCGCTTGGCGATCGAATTCTTTCGATTGATCGCAATGGTGAAATTGTCGTGGTGGGTGTCGGCTCGGAATATGTTGAACTCGGACGAAGTCAGCTAGAGGAGGGCGTAATGGCTACACCTGCCCTTAACGAAGACGCCATCTTCATTCGCACAGATAAGCACCTGATCAAATTCAATTTAGAAGATGCGAAGTAGCAGTGAGATGCTGCCGTTTCGGTACTGCTTATCAGTTAGATGATGTACTCGTGTAATTCATCGATGTTGGGGCAACCGAGTTGTTCTAGAACTTGTTGCAATTGGCGTTTCATCATTGCCATGACGTGATTGCCGCCCTTATTGCCGAGTGCGCCGACGGAGTACATGAACGGCCTTCCCATAAAGGTGAACTCAGCTCCAGAAGCCAGTGTCCTAGCGATATCAGGACCACTACGAATTCCACTATCCATCATGATGGTTAGTTTGTCTTTGTACTTTGCCGCGAGATTCGTCAACGGAACGATGGTAGATTGTCCTGCATCAAGTTGACGTCCACCGTGGTTAGAAACAATGATGCCGTCGATGCCGAG
>CALKCC010000133.1 GCA_938082855.1 uncultured Pirellulaceae bacterium
ATTGTCTAATTGTCTAATTGTCTAATTGTCTAATTGTCTAATTGTCTAATTGTCTAATTGTCTAATTGTCTAATTGGTTAATTGGCTAAATGGTTAATTGTCTACCTGCCTCCCTCTTCTGCTTTGAATGAGTAGATCAAAAGCATGAAGGCGCCACAGACAAGTAGGCAGTCGGCAATGTTGAAATTGGGCCAGACGTAGTCTTGATAAGTAAACAAGATGAAATCCCTGACTCCATGAGCGTAATCAGGGTGGATGTCTGCATCGTGCCACCACCCCATGCGGTCGTAGAAATTACCGATCACTCCGCCGGTAATACATCCCAGACAGCAGGTCAGGAAGAGATTCTGCCACGCTTTGCCTTTGACGAGCCACATTAGAATGGCAATGAAGGCCACAACGGAAAACAGAGCAAAGATACTACTGCCGCCCTGCCCCATGCCAAATAAGGCGCCTTGATTGACGGCTGTTTGGAATCCGAAGAAATCTTTGATGACCCACCATTCCACTGCAAGCGTTTCATGGGGAAGCCCGAGCTCAGCGAACATATAGGACTTTGACCAAAGGTCAGCAATGAGTCCGGTGAGACTGATGGCTAGGAAGAGCGTTAATCGACCTGCCAGAGTTGGTTCCGTAGAGGATTCAGAGGTTGCGATTTCTTCCGTTGAAACCGACTCGGGTTGAGATTCCATCCTGGCTGTCTTACATACCTCGCTGAATTTTGTCAGCGCATTTGACGCAGTGAGCGGTGTAAGGAATTGCATTGAGTCTCATTTTGGGAATCTTACCTTCGCACTCTTCACAGGCACCGTAAGTTCCTTCATTAACTCGTACCAGAGCTGCATCGATTTGTTCAAGCACTTCCTCTTCATTGGCCATCAGGGACAGGGAAAAATCCTGTTCATACTGATCAGAACCCATATCGGCCATGTGATTTGACAATGTGGAACCACTGCCTTCGGCTGCATTTTTATTCAACGCAGCATCTTTCAGTCCACTGACGTCACCTCGTAGCCTGGCGCGCAGAGCTAATAACAACTCTTTGAACGGTTTTGATTCCCGCTTTTTCATTGCGTGTTTAAGTTTAGCCATGAGTCAATCAATCGAGTCAGGGAGTGAATCGGTCGGTCAAAAACAACAGTTTGACCAAAGCTGAAAAATCGACCAGCCGAAAATTGGCTCTGTCAAAAAGAAAATTGTAGAAATGTACTATCGCCCTGTCAAACAAATCTACATTCAGTATTAGAAAAGCTTATATCTAGGCGATCCATTTACTTATAATTTATTAGTGGTTGATGATTCTGGGCCTCTGTTTTAGACTGGATTTTCCATGGTTTTCGAGCTCAGTCCCCGACTTTGGTCTACTCCAGGTGACGTTCTGCTGATTTGTCATTCGCAGCTTTGAACTCTGCTTACAGCCAGTGACCAATAGCAAATCATCATGAGCATATCATCAAATAGCAAATATAAAGAACAGGCACTTTTGTGATTTTCAGAGACGCGGCATTTCAGCAATGTATTAACCCGAATTGCCAACAGCAATTTGGTGTTGAGCAGGTGTTAACAGCGTGCACAGAGTGCGGCAGTTTGCTGGATGTGAAATATGACTGGAATGCTGCTGGTACTCCCACGGACTGGTCCTACTATCAAGGCAAGTGGGCAAGACGAGCTGATCGATTGAACTTCAGTGGAATATGGCGATTCCATGAGTTGTTGCCGTTTGCACTTCCCGAACATGTCGTGACAGTCGGAGAAGGACAAACACTATTACAACAGGCCGACTTCGTTTCTGAATTCGTTGGCCTCGATAGTGGAAATCTGTTTTTGCAATACGAAGGCATGAATCCGTCGGGCAGCTTCAAAGACAACGGAATGTCGGCAGCCTTCACGCATGCTCATAGCATTGGAGCGAAAAGAGCCGCCTGTGCATCCACTGGCAATACCTCTGCTTCTCTAGCGATGTATTGTGCCGTGAGCCAGTTAATGAAAGCGGTGATATTCATCGGCTCGGGAAAAATCTCTTATGGCAAGCTATCCCAAGCGTTGGAATACGGAGCTCTGACGGTTCAAATCACCGGAGACTTTGATGATGCGATGCAACGCGTGCAGGAAGTCTCCAAAGAACTTGGCATCTATCTGGTAAACAGCATTAATCCCTTCCGGTTGGAAGGTCAGAAGTCGATCATGTTCCGCGTCCTGGAAGGACTGGGATGGGAAGTCCCAGATTGGATTGTCGTTCCAGGCGGCAACCTAGGCAATTCGAGTTCCTTTGGTAAGGCCTTTATGGAATTGAAGGAATTGGGGCTGATCGATCGCGTTCCCCGTCTGGCGATCATCAATGCGGCCGGTGCTGACACTCTGCACGAGTTATATGAAAACCGAGGCGTGAGTTGGAACGACGGAAATATCGATCGTTCCGTATTACAGAATTATTATGACGAACTCGATGCTGCCAATAAGAAAGCCTCGACCATCGCCAGTGCGATCGAGATTAATCGCCCAGTCAATTTTGATAAATGCCTACGGGCACTCGACTTCTGTGACGGAGTGGTGAGGACTGCGACTGACCAACAGATGCTAGATGCAAAAGCCAAGGTAGGCTCCGGAGGAATTGGCTGTGAACCAGCCAGTGCTGCGAGTGTTGCCGGTGCGAAAATGCTGAGGGAACAGGGAGTCATTGCTCCTAGTGACCGAGTGGTCTGTATTCTAACAGGACATCAGTTGAAAGACCCCACGGCCACGGTTGCCTACCACACAACCGATCAGGATAAGTTTAACGAGGTGCTGGGGGTTCGCGGAGTGAGTCGAGCAAGCTATGCAAACCGTGCTGTGGCTGTCCCCAACAGTCTGGATGAAATCATCCGAGTCATTAATCTCTATGGCTAATAAACAGTTCCTTTGGAATGCAGCCGGTAAAGAGACTTTGAGTAAGGTAAGGAATGGAAGATGGTAGGAATTGCAATTCATGGTGCAGGCGGCCGAATGGGCCAACGTTTGATTGCATTGGGTAGTCAGGATGAACAGATCACTCTGACCGCTGCGATGGAATCTGCATCTCATCCAAGAGTTGGAGAGGATGCCGGCGTTGTCGCAGGTGTAGGAGATTTAAACCTGCCTCTCAGTCCTGAATGGAACGATGCTACTCAAGCGGTGATTGACTTCTCAGTGCCCGCCGGAGCCGAAGCGATCACTCGGACCTGTCTCGAAAAGAAAACTCCTCTGGTCGTCGCCACCACCGGACTCAGTGACGAACAGAAAGCTTTGATCGAACAGGCAGCCACTGAAATTCCAGTGGTTTGGGCTCCAAGCATGAGTACGATGGTTAATCTGACCATGAAACTGGCTACCACTGCTGCTGAAGTCCTTAAGGACTACCCCGGCGGTACGGATGTCGAAATCCTGGAACGTCATCATCGCTTTAAGGAAGACTCGCCCAGTGGGACTGCCCTGCGTTTCGGAAATCTCATCTCCAACGCGATGGGGATTACCAATGAAGTGCATGGTCGCGAAGGCCAGGTAGGAGCACGTCCTCGCAATGAACTGGCATATCATGCAATTCGGACAGGGGATAATCCTGGAGAACACACAATTGTCTTTGGTGTGCTCGGTGAGACCATCGAGTTAACCGTAAAGGCATCCAATCGGGACTGTTATGCGTTAGGTGCTTTGAGTGCAGCCAAGTTTGTTGCTCAGCAGTCGCCAGGACTTTACAACATGTACGATGTGCTGGGACTGTAATGGCCAAGTGTGACGAAGGCTATCTTTGTGAAGTATGCGGGCATGAAGTGGATGAGATTGTCGAGAGCGATCTCTACCTGCGATTTATTCTTGGCCTAGTGGACCCGGAAATCTTGCACATCGCTTCTGAACGCCACCTAAAGTGCAACCCTACATTCGCTCAATATATAGTCCACCCGAAATTTCCCTCGCTACAAGTGGAAGGAGATTTTGACAAGCGTCAGCTTGATCCGGAATTTGTGGCCACTCGTGAACAGGAAATCACGGCCGGTTACCGACGATTACTCGAAGTCGCAGAAAAACAAATCCCGATCACCGAAATGCGCGAATGATTGGACATTTAGACAATTAGACAGTTAAACAATTGTCAGTTTTTACAATTGGGATGAATCGTGGGCTCAAAAAAATTAGCGGCTGAGTCGCTCTGCGAC
>CALKCC010000134.1 GCA_938082855.1 uncultured Pirellulaceae bacterium
GAATCCAAGCTTTCCAGGACGCTGCCAGACGAGCTGCTGAGGCTCGCGGTGGTGGCGGTGCACGCCCCAGTGGATTCCCTGGTGGTGGCGGCCGACCAGGCGGTGGATTCCCTGGTGGTGGCGGACGACCTGGCGGCGGACGCTAAACCCTGTAAGTAAATACGCACAATTATTAGAAAAGAGTACTATCATGGAAGCATGCGTAATACTACGGGATAAAGGCCTACTCAATGACACCCAGGTGGACACCATCCTCCAAACTGGTGTTAAAGGTAATGAGCAAATTGCCAGCGCCGTGTCATTAGGTTTTGTTGAAGAACGAGACGCCTTACGGGCAGTCGCGGAAGCCGTTGGCGTTGACTTTGTCGATTTCCGCGAAACAGAAGTCGACCTAAGCCTACTCGACGAATTCCCTACACGATTGATCTATCGTGAATCCCTCTTCCCCGTCGCCGCACAAAACGGCCACATTACTGTTGCCACAAGCGACCCTTTCAATCTTTACCCGATTGACGAAGCTTCAGCAGCGACAGGGAAAGCGATCCTCCCAGTTGTTGCCACCCAACGTGATATCGACACGCTGATCAAGAACCACCTGGGGGTTGGAAGTGAGACGATTGACAGTCTCGTGGCAGCTAAACAGACAGACGAAGTCGAGTTGCTTGAGGAACTGGACATCGATGGTTCCGAGCTGTCAGAGATGGCGCAGGAAGCCTCCGTTATTCGACTCGTAAACGAAATCCTTTTGGAAGCGATCGAATCCCGAACTAGTGACGTCCATATCGAATCACAGGCCAACGGCATTTCAATTCGATACCGAATTGACGGCATGCTTCACCCGCAACCAGTACCGCCTGAAATCAACCAGTTTCAGGCAGCGATCATCAGTCGACTGAAAATCATGGCTCGCTTGAACATTGCGGAAAAAAGACTCCCGCAGGACGGGCGAATCAAGCTTAAAGTTCGTGGGCGTGAAGTCGACATTCGTGTCAGTGTGATTCCAATGATCCACGGCGAAGGTATCGTTATGCGTATCCTCGACAAAGGAGCTATGGTCTTCGATCTCCAAAGTCTGGGGATGGAAGCAGATACTTACGCCACCTTTAGCGAGCTCATCCGCATTCCTCACGGTATCGTGTTAGTTTGTGGTCCGACCGGTTCCGGTAAAACCACGACACTTTATAGCTCTCTGATGGAAATCAAAGGGCCTGACAACAAAATCATTACAACAGAGGATCCGGTTGAATACCAACTCGACGGCATCAACCAAATCCAGGTGCATTCCCGTATTGGGCTGACATTCTCCGCCTCACTCAGAAGTATCCTGCGTCATGACCCGGATATCGTACTGGTAGGGGAAATTCGTGACCTTGAAACGGCCGAAAACGCCATTCAGGCCTCGCTTACCGGGCATATGGTATTTTCCACGCTCCATACAAACGACTCTGCCGGTGCATATACTCGTATGACCGACATGGGAGTTGAGCCTTTCCTTGTTGCCAGTACCGTCGAAGCTGTCATGTCACAGCGACTAGTTCGTCGCCTGTGCAACAACTGTAAACAACCGGTCAATCTTGATGACATTGATCTGCCGCATGACTTTCCACGCGATCAGGTTGACGGAGACATCTTCACTTCCGTGGGTTGTCGGGAATGTCGAAACGTCGGATATTCCGGGCGACTTGGTATCTATGAACTGATGCTGACAACCGATGAAGTTCGGGATTTGGCAACGCAGAATGCCAGTAGCTGGGAACTCAAGAAAATCGCCGTACGCAACGGAATGAATACCCTGCGAGATGATGGTTGGCGAAAAGTACTTGCCGGAAAAACCAGCCTTGATGAAGTCCTGCGAATCACTAAAGGCGACCAGATCGTACCGACTTCCTAACCTCCCAACCAAAGCTCATTCATGCCCGACTTCCAATATACAGCCCGTGATGCCACCGGAAAAAAGGTAGCCGGCAAAATTGCCGCCGCTACTGAACGGGAAGCGGTACGCCTACTCGCCGGCCAATCGCTCTTTCCGATAAACATCTCCACCGATGTCAAAGCGACGGCCCGCAAGAGCAGCAAACGTGTCAAAGGGCAGGTAATGGCCCAAGTCTACGGCCAACTTGCTTCACTTTTGAGAAGTGGAGTGCCCCTTCTTCGCAGCATCAAAGTCCTACAAAAGCAGGCGTCTAATGAGACACTCTCCTTTGTTCTTGGCGAAGTTCACAGTCAGGTCGAGGAAGGGATCAACATTGCCGATGCAATGGCGCAGTACCCAAAAGTGTTTAGCGAAGTCTGCATAAATATGTCACGCGCTGGAGCCGAGGGCGGTTTTCTGGAAGACGCTCTGGATCGAGTGGCCACATTCACCGAACAGCAGGAAGACCTCAAAGGCGAAACCATGGGCCAACTGGCCTACCCAGTATTCTTAGGAACTGTCGGATCGCTGCTGGTCGCCGGACTCATCATCTTTTTCGTGCCTAAATTCGGTGACATGTTTGACAACCTCCGCGAACGTGGGGAATTGCCGGCCATCACCGACCTTCTACTCGCATTTAGCGAAAAACTGAGAACGATTTGGGCACTGATCGGCTTAGGAATCGCATTTGCTGGTGTCCTGTTGGTCAATAAGCACTTGCAGACGGATCAAGGGAAACGACAACGGGATTTGATTAAGATCAAACTCCCACTGGTCGGCAAGGTCTTCCTGGCATTTGCTGTCGCACGATTCTGTCGCGTCCTGGGAACGTTGTTGCAAAACGGAGTCCCGATCCTGAAGTCCCTTGAAATCAGTAGTCAGGCTGCCGGAAACCGCATTATCGCCAAAGCAATTGATGATGCCACAGATAATATTACGAGTGGCGAGTCGCTATCGAAGCCGTTGGGTGGAAGCGGATATTTCCCCGTCGCCGTGGTGGAAATGATTTCAGTGGCAGAAGAGTCAAACACGCTGGATAAGGTGCTAATAGAAATCGCGGACAATCTCGAAAAACGGACGACTCGTCAGCTTTCACTAGCGGTGCGTTTGCTCGAGCCTATTATGCTGCTGGTCATGGCCGCAGCCGTGCTTGTCGTCGTGATCGCGTTATTGTTACCAGTGATCAAAATGAGTAGTGCAATCTAAGGATTTTCACGAAACTTTTGCTTACAATCCTAGTTTAATACATACAAACATTACTTAGTTAACTGGGCTTACCCCCCTAAGGACCAATTAGAGAAATGCAAACGAAAAAATACCAACGAAACCAACGACGTCGTAAGGGTTTTACGCTGATGGAAGTCCTAATTGTGATGGCAATCCTCGTGGTGCTCGGCTCCATGGTTGTAACACAGTTTGGTGGGATTTTGTCCAAGAGTAACTCCGACAACGCCATGATCCAAATGCGATTGTT
>CALKCC010000135.1 GCA_938082855.1 uncultured Pirellulaceae bacterium
AGCCTATAGGGCAAGTCGTCTATAAAACTCGCAAAAACTGTATGCCGATGATCAGTCGGCGACTCGTGTATTTGAATTCTTAGATAGATGATAGTTTAGCGAAGTCGAAGGTATCCAACACTCAAATATGCGGAAAAACACATGCTCATACCGTGGCGGTCTACAGATGCATCAGACGCCAGAAAATGGGCCCCCCTTCCTCCCAGCTAACTGATGGGAATTCGCGCCACTTTCATTTTCGTTTTGCATCTTTCCTAGTGAGAGACGTATGTTCGTCTCCGATCCGGTAGGATGTGTGTGGTAAGCCGGTCAAGATTACTGTAAATATCTTAAACACATCGGACTATTTTGCGCCCGAATACACTGACTATAGCACCAATAGGAATAGCCTCCGTTAACAGATAATAGTGTGAAGACCGGAAATGTCCGAACCACCCTCAGATCGTACTGACGTATCAACGAAAAAGCTTGCATTCGCAATTGTAGCGAGCCTCCTTGTCTTTTTACTGACAACCTATCTAGGGATGATCATCCCGTTTGCTATTTGTGTAGAGATCATTGGGTTCAAAAAGTCGCGAACTTTCGGTCTGATACTCCTTTTGATTATTCCCTTTTTAATAGGGCTTCCCTGTGCTTGGGCTGTGTTTCGCGGCATCAAACAGAGTGAAGGCTTTTTAGATATCTTTAGGTCCGCTGGGTTTCGGTTTGTTGGCCGTTTACTACGTGCAGTCAGTGTCTGGGTGATAAGTTTACTGGGTGTGATATGCCTATCAAAATTTGGCCCCGCATCATGGCCATTGAAGTGGGTCATTTTCGGGACTTTTAACATACCTGTGTTAATTACGTTGATTCGTAGCTATCGGCTTACAGAAAAACAGTGGGACTGGTGCTTTTTGACATTTTTAATTCTGCATGCCAATGTTGTCATTGCACTTATGTTTTCAGAGGCTTGGCTGCCGGATATCCATTTTATTCGAGGGCTCATTTTTGGTCAGACATTCGTTCTGGTCACATTAGGATCTTGTTTTCTATATCGATCGTTTAAACGCCAAATGTCGATTCCACTGTTTGTGCATTATGGACTTGGCATATGGGCAAGTCCGCTTGTTTTTTACGCCGTGTTCACTCAATGGGTCGTGTAGCAAAGTAGGTGAGTCATGAAGAAGAGTCTCTTAACCTCCGTAGTAATAATCACGGCATTTCTGGCACTCGTTTATTCTCAGTCAGCAACGCCGAGTTTCACGGTTGAATTTAAGTCGCCGGGCGTGAAGCCGCTTGAACTCAAAACGGAAAATCTACTCGCCGACGTAAACGCGATAGGATTGGAAGGCATTTCTGCCGACGAAAACGTCGCGGCCGGGCTATATGAAGTTGCTTACGCTTTTGAGTTTCTTGAACCGCTTCTGGAGCATGTCAGCTCGCTTGAAGAGGCATTGGGTGTCCGTGTTGCAGTAGAACCCCGCACAAAAGTCACTTTCGGGCAACAATGGTTTTGGAACGAACCCCACAGACAATTGAGTAATGAAGACCCTATACTGCGGCGGTACCTACAAAGGCACGCGAAAACCTTAGATCAGCTATCGCCTATTCTGGATCGGCCCCTTTACGCGAACTATTACTATTCCCCATCCAGCGAGAACGAGCAACTGCTTATTAACGCATTGGTACCGGTGGCGTCGACCTGTCGCAAATACTCGCGTGCACTTAGAACCCGCGCACGCGTCGCATTGGCCGAAGGCCGGATCGGTGATGCGATTGACGATGTGAATAAGATCCATCGACTAGGGCGTCATTTATTACACGACTGTGGGTCTATGGTCGAAGCGTACGTGGGCATTGCCATCTGCGGAGTAGCGACAGATGCCTGGCTTGAAATCCTATCAAATCCTGCAATGACGATGGACGATTTATTGGCTATTTCTGATGCCATAAATTCTGCTCCTCCCGTTTCTGGTATTAAAGCACTAGATGTGTTTGAGCGGCTAATGGCATTGCAGGTTGCCGAAGGACTCGAGCGAAATGGTGTGGCAACCGCAGGCAGGGCGTTTAGCCATCACGAATGGACTCAAACTGACGACACCATAATCCCAACGCTTGGCATGCTTTTTACCGATTGGCCAGAAGTATACCGTGCAATTAATCGACATTTTGATGAGCAAACGGAAGTTTTGTTAATTGCCGATGAGGCAAAGCGGCGTGCGGCAATCAAAGCACTAGATAGTGAAGCTAACACATTTGGATTCCAAAATAAAAACTCGATCGGACTGTCTCTTGCCAATCGATCTGCCTGGTATTTAATCGACGAATTATTTCTTTCGCACACAGCTCAATACATGCGCCGATTGGAATTAGCCCGCTTGGAAAACGAAGTCTTAGATTTATGTCTTGCATTAAAACGATTCAATTTGGAACACCAACGATACCCCGATTCACTAGACGAGCTCATCGGGGAATATCTAGATCGAATCCCTGTCGATTTTGGCACAGGGGTGGCGGTTGGATATGTTCCGCTCGAGGCAGGTTGTGTCGTTTACACGTCCGGTCGAAATGAGGAGGATAACCGCGGGTGGGGTTACCGAAATCTGACTACCTCCTATGGGACTTACTACGACGACGTCACTTACGTAATTGGAAAGGATGACCGCCCGGCACCGGAAGGGTTGGAGAAACCTTTGCCAATGATTTCCGGTCGCATCATCGGCGGTGACCGCGAGGGGTGGGATAGAACCCGTTTAAGCCTTGCCGGTGAGCAGGTTACTCTGAGCGAGTTTGAAACAGTCTGCAACATTGCGAAGCTGAAGTGGCTTGATCTGAGCCGTTCCAATTTACCCGACAACTGGCACTATGCACTCCCGCGTTTACAAAATCTGGAAGTTTTGTCGCTTGTCGGTCAAGAAGTGACAGAAGAAATAATAACTGATATAGCCAAGCTCCCGTCGTTACAGACTTTGATTCTAAACGGCACGACCATTGACGGAGCTCTTGGTCCAATTGCCGCACACCCGAAACTTGAGACGTTACTCTTAGCTCGCTCGTCCGTTACCGAAAATGACCTTCTCGTATTAGAGACACTTCCGAATTTGCGTAAATTAAATCTTAGCGAAACACAAGTTTCCGACGCGGTAGGTCCGGTATTTGCCGGACTTCCGGAATTAACTCATCTCCAATTATCTGGAACGCAAATCACGGATCAAACACTTAGGCACATCTCTAAGATCACAGAGCTCGAGGTACTGCGAGTGGACTTTACCGAGATAACAAATGCTGGTGTTGCGTCACTGAAAAACGCCAGGCTACATACTTTAGGATTGATCGGGACCGGAGTTAATAACGAGATTAGCGACGTACTCGCAGGAAAGGATAGCCTTCGCTCTGTCTTTCTTTACGAAACGGAATTTAATATCGATATACAACACGCAGGACCACCTGTGGCACTCTTTGACAGGCCTTCAGACGACATTGCCGGCGACCAGTTTGAACCATCGGACCTGGAATACCAACAAACGAACTGGGGGGAATTAATTGGCCTTCGGGGTTGTTATGAAATAACGCAGGATGACAACCCGCTGCGTTTACGCTTGACTTCAAGGGAGGCAGAATTCGGATACAACAACGATCCAACCAAATCCGGTACTGGGTTATCGGTCTTAAACTACGTTAAAGGCGATTTCGAAGTCAGTGTTAAGATAACTCCTGACTGGGAATTACATGACGAAATCATGGTTAATGAGAAGATAGGAACTGGAGGGTGGAAGGGAGGCCCTTACCTAGGCGCAGGGCTATTAATAAAACAGACCGAAGGGCATTACTTTAAGTGGTCTTGGAATTCCATAGAGGCTCGTTCAACGGAAGTGTATTCAAATATCACGCCAGAGTACTTTATCTATCCGAAAGTACGAAAAGGACCATTGGAAGATTTTGCGTTTGATTTCCATGAGGTCGAGGGAAGCAAGAAGGTCGAGCTAGGCTTTCCGGCTCAGTATGCTGCAGGTACCCTTTCTATTCCTTCGACATTTAATCAGGACAGACTGCTGGCGTATCCAGACCTTGCTGTCCAAGGGCCATTAAAGCACTTTGATCATGTATCGATTTGGCTCCGATTAAAACGACAGGGGAATACAATCACCGCTTTTTCCAGCGAAGACGGAAAATCCTG
This sequence comes from uncultured Pirellulaceae bacterium, assembly GCA_938082855.1. Taxonomy (GTDB): domain Bacteria; phylum Planctomycetota; class Planctomycetia; order Pirellulales; family Pirellulaceae; genus UBA721. Next base: position 4,157 of record CALKCC010000135.1, read on the forward strand.
GGCGATGACGTCAGAACTGAAAACCCATTTCGTTGACGAAGTACAAGTTGGCTTATGGTGCGGGAAACTTTCCAAGTCTGATTATGAATTCCATTTCGAGGATTTCACGATTAAGCAGTAGATGAATTTCACAACAACGGTTTAGTCTTATACTTTGTCCGAAAAACACGTGCTCATACCGTGGCGGTCTGCAGATGCATCAGACGCCAGAAAATAGGGGCCCCTTTTCAGTGGTATATCAGCTACGGGCTTCTGTATTAAAGTCGTAGGGAACCTCAGAGATGTAACTGCCTAGGCGTAATTCGTCCAGAGTCTTGGGGGGCTTGACGAGCACTCACTGTAGTCAACTTCCAGGCCTTCTGGCTATTCACGGATCTTCATTCTTCTCATCAAATTCGGAATCAGGAACATACCGGTAACCAACTCCTCGCACTGTTTGTATTAATTTAGCGTGTGA
>CALKCC010000136.1 GCA_938082855.1 uncultured Pirellulaceae bacterium
ATCTTCCAGCATCGATACACGTGAGCGTGGCAGATCCTGATCAATGCCATCGGCGTCCTGCATGTAGGTTCGCATCTCAGCTACATACATCCGAGCATTTCCATCCCAAACGCAAAGCACAGGCTCTTCAATCATCGGTTCAGCCGCAACCAATTCAAGACGATAGCCGGGCGCGACATGAATGCGTTTCATCGATTCTTCTGGCGAGTAAAACGTCGAATCCGCCTCGACGGTCTCTAAGTCCAGTCCTGCTAACTTGGCTGGTAAAGCTGCCGGCGTTGGTTCCTGATATCCACCATCTCCAAGCACACGAACAAATGCCAGCAAGTCGGCAATCTGTGAACTGGTAAGATCCTTGAGCAACCCCTTTGGCATGACCGAAGTCTTTTGCAATATGATCTCGTCTATTTCCTCTGGAGTGAATTCATAGTCTTTCACGAGTGCATTTTCCGGCACTTTGAGGGTCACCTTCTCTTCCGTCTTTTCTGTAATACGACCCGTCATAATTTTCCCGGACGCCAGAATGACCGCATAGGTATCGAAACCTTTTTTAATCTTCTTGCTGGGTTCAAGAATGGACTCCAGAATTTCCGCCGCTGTCAGTGGCTTATCTTGCTTACTGAGGTCCGGCCCTAATGAAACGACATTGCTGTCGAGCGAGTGACAGGCTGCACATCCACGTTGAGTAAAGAATGCTTTCCCACGTCGAAAGTTTCCTTCCAGAGACAGCACTTCCTCTACGACAACGGAAGCATCATCAGATTCCGGTTGAGCCCAAAGCAAAGACGGACTAACCAACATGAAAATGAAACCCAAAAACGAAAATCGACTCATCGATACCAATCCAAAGACAGTGTTAAAGAACGGCGGAAGCCGCGTACCATAAACCACTATGATAATCCTGAGCTCACTTCTCCGTAGGTTCTCACAGTAGTTTTTTCGAATTACCACTTTTGTTTTGTTAAGATGCTAAGAACGATCGAGAGTTCCAACTACATTCCGTGAAAGTATTCTCCCATGATTCGCCCGAACCAATTCGCCGCTACCATCCTGCTTTTGACCTTCACTGTTCTCCCCACAGTTGTAGAAGCAGAGACTCCACAATACGAATCCGGCGACATTAAAATCGTAGCCGCCCGTGCAGATGAACCGATGCGTGAATCGTTCTCACTCACAGCTGCAAAAGAATATCTTGCGCAAAGTAGTCAGGCTTGGACGGAGAAGCGGAACTGTGTCTCCTGTCATACCAACGGAACGTTTATGCAGCTCGCTCCATCTCTAGGCAGACTCTTCACTGAACAGGTTGAGACGCATCGCAAATTTTTCCTACTAGAGTCCGCCAAATTTCAGCGTGCTCCTGCGTCGGCTATCAAATCCGGACTTAAGCCAACGCAATTGGCTTACGTAGCCAGTGGACTGGCTGCGTACGATGAAACCAAAGGTCAATTGGCTCCCGAGACCAAAGCAACACTCGACTTAATGCTAACCGTCCAATCAGAAGACGGTAGTTACAGCAACCTCGACTGCTGGCCTCCCTTTGAATCCAGTTCGTATCATGGTGCCACTGTCGCAGCGATGGCCTTAGCAACCGCTCCCGGATATCTCAGCCAGGTTACCGAAGCCCAGCAAAAGCAAATCGATGTCTTGCAGAATTACTTACAAAAGACGAAACCTCCTCATGACTATGGCCGCCTACTACTTCTTCAGGTCGGTATGAAATGGAAAGGCCTAATCAGCGACGAGCTTCAGCAGAAGACGATTGCAATGATCCTCAAGCATCAGCAGAAAGACGGAGGCTGGGCTATGCGATCATTTGCCACGCCGGAAACATGGGGAGGCGGAAGCCGTAAAGACAAACTCAATGCCGAACCAAACAAAGATGCTCCGGCAAGTGACGGTCATCAAACAGGATTAGCCATCATGCTACTACGTGAATCTGGTACTCCAGCTGACCATCCGGCGATTCAGGCAGGCATCAAGTGGATTAAATCGAATCAGCGGGAGTCCGGACGCTGGTGGACTCGTTCACTGAATACAGATGGCCCCCACTTCATTACCTATAGCGGGACTTTTTATCCACTACGAGCGTTACAACTCTGTGGTGAGCTGGATCAAAAGCAGGAAACTCTATCGAAAGAATCAGAGTAGAAGGTGGCCGAGCTAGTGGTCTAGTGTTCTAGTAATCTAGGCTAAGCGGTTAATCCTGCGATCGGTGTTCCGGTTGTGGCAAAGCGAACCAGATCGACCGGCAGTCCGGACTCCAATCGCAACTCGCCTATATCAAATAGATTGTGAAGAATGGTCGCAACTAGATTCTCGTTTTTCCAGGCTGAAGTAATTGGTTCACCACCATCTTTAGACGACTGACCAATGACTTGTCCATGTGCGACACCGCCACCATAGATCATCAGCGGGGCAATCCGGCCCCAATGGTCACGACCACCGTTCTTATTAATTCTAGGTGTGCGTCCCATTTCTCCTGTAGTGACGAGCATGATATCGTCACTCAGCCCACGTGATTCGCAATCTTCAATGAATGCGGAAACCGCGTGGTCGAATGGATTACCTACGGCATCCATCCCTCGCCCGACTCCCACGTTATTGCCATCCGCATGCATATCCCAAACAAACTGAGTGGTAACCGTGACGAAGCCAGCACCCGCTTCACACAACCGCCGAGCTAACAGCAGAAGGCGGCCGAGCGTGCGAGCATTGGTTTGATACCAATGACGGCCACTTTGTCCATTCTTCTTATCTGCGAATTTCGAGTCGCTGATGTATTGAGATGTGTCATACCTAGCGATCGTGGCAGGATCTTCTTTAGTCACATCGAATGCTTTGGCCACGCCACGAATAAGCATGTCATATGCCTGTTCGCGAAATTTACCTACACCATCGAGTACGCCTGTGCTGTCCAGCTCATTTTTGAGGCCGTCGAGTGACTGCAACAGACCTTTCCTATCGTCAAATCGAGAAATCGGTAATGCCAGTCGCATATTCTTTTGCATGTTCGAACCACCACCTGGCACGAATGGCTCATACATTTTTTCAAGTTCACCGGTTTGAACAAACGTACCAAAGCGAACATCCGGCCCGTTGTCATCCGGTTCCACAGCGGTGGGATCGATGGCAATATTCGTCGGAATACCGGTCTGAGAATGATTGGTACCAACCAGTCTGGCATAGACCGATCCCAAGTTAGCCTTCAGCGTTTCGTTACTTATAATCGGTCGAATCCCGTGACCGCTACTTCCACCAACATAGGATCTAACGACAGCCAGTTTGTCGGCCAGTCCGGCCAACCGCGAAAATGTACTGCCGAAATGGACGCCTGGAATCTTTGTCTGTGTCACTCCCCCTACGGTCCGAATCGCTTCGTCGACATCCATTTTGGGATCGAACGTCTCGTGCTGCGTTGGTCCGCCATGCTGGAGCAGGAAAATCACAGACTTTCCGGTGGTGTAATGATTCTTCTCTGCTTTGGCTGCCAGTAAATGCGACAGATCGATGCCGGCGGCGCCAGCCAACCCTAAACCGCCCACCTGAAGCATGGCTCGTCGGTTCATTGGTTGTCGGGAGTCAAAGATAGATAACATAAGCGTGTATTAACTAAGCGATCGTTTGGATAACTCTCATTATATCGGAGAACTAACCCTTGTAACTACACCTGCTTAATGTCCTTGCTCACTCCACTGATTCAATTCAAAGTGGATTTCATCGATTATCCTTTCTTTTGAAGACTAGATTCCCTCAAATTAAAGTCAGATTTTGCGCCCTCCCCAGCAAATCACTGCATCTCTATAGAAGTAGGGGTATAAGTAGAAAATCCTTACCTTCATTCTTGATACACCCATTTTCTTTCAAAAGCATTTTTATGATGGTTAAACACAGGACGTTGATATTTTCATTTGTCCTGTTGGCATTGCAGCTGGGTCCTAACCTGACAATGGTTCAGGCAATCCCCCCTGCACCGGCCATGGGTGGTCGCGGCTATTTCATCCAGGACTACGCCGGTCTCGTTCCGAACGATAGTCAGGCGTTTGAGAGAATTTCGCAGTACCAGGAAGAGGCTTTTGTCGATCATCAGACGCCTATCATCGTCGTGACGATCGAATCAATGAAACCCTATGGCTACCACCGTTCCGACTTTGAAGTGATGACTCGGCAATGGTTTGATCGATGGCAAATTGGTACCCAAAGAGAGAATGGGCTTAATAAAGGTATCTTGGTCCTGTTCGTCAGACAGGAACGCCTGTGTCGAATTGAATTGGGCGGCGATTGGGGAACTGAATTTGACAAACACTGCAGCAAAATCATGCAGCACACAATGGTACCTTACTTTAAAAGTGAGGATTACCAATCCGGGTTGGAATTAGGAACAAAGCGTTTGTTGGATATGGCAAAATCCGGTCCACTCAATGGGCCTCCATCCGTGTTAGCCTTCAACCCGATGGTTGTTGTGTTTGGAGGCCTTGGAATCCTCATCGTACTCATGCTCATCGCCTTAGCATGGCATGAACGAGAGAACGCGGGAGCATTACTAGGTGTGATTCCATTTCTAATAATACCGGCCCTGTTCTATACTCCGATGATTGTAGTACCGATCCTATTAGTCGGCATTCCTGGCCTGGTGATCTACAAGTGGGTACGAGGTGGCGAAACCAATGACATTCCAAGTTTCTCCCTGTTTCGTTCTCCCAAAGTCTGGTGGCATGACTTCAAATCCAGAGTCTTTTCCTGGAGTTATTGGAAAGATAGATTCCTGAACTTCTTCTCAAACCTTGGCAAGTCGGATTCGACCTACGGAAGCAGATTCGGAAGTTTATTTGAAGGCGGAGGTAGTGACTACGGTGGTGGTGGCGGTTTTAGTGGAGGAGGATTTGGAGGTGGTTCCAGTGGTGGTGGAGGAGCAACAGGCAGTTGGTGATTACATGATGAATAAAATGAAAAAATATCTCGTACCGTGCTTCACTCTGATTTGTCTTTTGACACTTCAGCATGAAATCCATGCTCAAGGGCAAATTCCCGATGCACCAGCCTATGAAGGACATGGTGACTTCGTACAAGACTACGCCGGAATAATCACACCTGATACTCCTGAA
>CALKCC010000137.1 GCA_938082855.1 uncultured Pirellulaceae bacterium
TGGATGTTGTCCAAATCCTATTGTTGGACAAAGAAATACAGTTGCACAAGCAAGCAAAATGAGCCTGCAAAGCACATAGGATGGCCATTCGGTAATTATGTCGGAAACGCTTCGTACAGTCATATTCGAAGATTACGAGATGACCTGTTTCGGCGTCAATATCATTACATTCGTCATATAGCGTGATTGATTTCGCGATTAACAGGAAAGGTATGGTGGTCTCTACGCTGATTTGCAACATCTAGTCAACTACGGGCGAGAATGTAGTTATCAGACCAATTCTAAATGTGAATCGAATTGAAAATTACATAATCTGAAAAGAATGAACGCTATGATTCGTCGCGATGTCATTTACGAGGGCCGCGTCCAAGGCGTAGGCTTCCGTTGGACGACAAATCGACTTGCTAGTGAATTCGCCGTGACAGGAACGGTAGAGAATCGTAATGATGGTTCGGTTTACATGGTGGTTGAAGGTCAAAAGAGCGAAATCGACCAATTCATGGAGGCCATTGCCATCCGGATGTCGACGAATATCAAATCGACAAGCATACAAGAAGGTATCGCTAGTAAAGAATTTGAAGAGTTTCGAGTCAATTACTAGGTGAACCAATTCACTCGCTGACTCGTAAGTTTAGACATTAAGAAGAACAAAGTATTAGCATGGTAAACGAATTGTCCATCCTCAATCTCAAATCCTTCACCCTCCTAGGCTTAGAGCTTTCACCTGGTCTAGAGGCTTGGTTCACCCCGCTATGGTTAATCGGAATCGGGTCGATGCTCGGACTCGTGTTGATTAGTCTACTGTGGTTATCAAGCCAGCTCTTGAGCAAAGTTGATCGTATCAACATGTTGCTCGAGCAACCTAAGAAAGCGCTAATGGTTGCTGCGGTAATTGCCGTGGTTCTCAGTGCAATCATACTTCCGTTCCGGTTAGGCGCGGTTTCCATGCCGTCATCGGGCATTGAAAATGACACAATTCTTTCGCACTTGATGAAACTGATCGGCCTTTATCTAACTTGTCTATTTGTAGCCTATAGCTTTTTAGTATTAGCATGGCGTCGAACGGCACGCGAATTACCACTCATCCTTCGGGAAGGGATGTTGATGCCCCTTTTCCTGATCGTTTGTACGCTAGCGTCAATAGGTCTTTTAGGCACCGTGGTTGCTCCGGATACCTCTGGTATCGTAGGTTCACTGTTCAAACTGCCTACTTCAGGTGTTACCTCCTACCAATTTGAGTTATCGCCCGGTGATACGTCTGTAACAGAAGCTGTGGATATTCACGTCGGCGATGTGGGTGGGATGGAAATCGAGACCACAGGTGCAATCCAAGCCTCGTTTACTCCGTTTGACCAATTACCGGAGCACTTCAAATTAGACGACATAACTAGCGATTCGATTTACCGCGTAAGTCCATACGAGCCTGGGATCCTACAGACAATTCCTCAGGGTGAAGATAACGATTTAACGGCAAGGTCGGTCATCTCTACGATTTACCTGTCAAACGTTGGCCCCGATCCTGCCACGGTCAATGTATTTGTAAGGTATGTCCCGCAATATTCACAAGTGGTTTGCATTCCTGTCACGGCGATTGGGATTGTTGTAATCTTTTTAGTCTACGTCGTACAACGAATGGCATCACCAAGGATGTTCGCTGTTGCTTTATCCACATTTAAGTCCGAAGTTGCCCAACCCCTATTTGCTTTAGTGGTCGCTGGTGGCGTGTGTGCTCTGATTGCTTTTGTATGGATTCCTTACAACACATTCGGTGAAGACATCAAGATGTTAAAGGATACTGGGTTAACCCTAATCTTGGTCCTCAGCATCGTACTCGCATTGTGGTCCGCCAGTACCTCAGTCGCAGAAGAAATTGATGGCCGTACAGCTTTGACCGTGTTATCGAAACCGCTGAACCGGCGATCATTCGTCATCGGAAAATATGTCGGCATCGTCTGGACTCTATTATTGGTTTATTTAGTCTTCAGTATCGTATTTATGGCAGCAGTGGCTTATAAGCCAATTTATGATGCGAAAGAAGCATCCATGGGCACGCCAGAATGGCAAACGTGCTATTTGGAGATGATTCGCCTGGCCCCTGGTTTAGTGTTGGCGTTTATGGAGGCCTTGGTGTTTACCGCATTGAGTGTGGCAATCTCTACGCGGCTTCCGCTACTAGCAAACATGACAATTTGTTTGGTGATTTATGCCTTGGGCCACTTAACACCGCTTGTGGTGGAGAGCTCGATGGAAGGGGCGGGCTTTGGGATCATCAGGTTTTTTGCCCAGTTAATAGCTACCGTATTCCCGAACTTGGAATTGTTTAATATCCAAGCCGCCATCAGTGCAGGCGTCGATGTTCCGTTTGTCTATTTGGGATGGGCTTTCAGCTACTGTGCGATCTATAGTCTGATTGCAATGCTACTAGCTTTGATCATGTTTGAAGACCGAGACCTCGCTTAACATTGCTAGGCGAGGGGATAGTTCATACGCCTCGCACATGCGACTTATATAGAGTAGTTGATTCGGCAGAAGATGGAGCATTGTCGAAATGAGGTCCCTTGGCCGATACCGGTTCGTCGGTGGTACCCGCCTTGATTGTCTCGGCAATCCGTGTAGCAATCTCAAGGACTCTTAAGCCCGTGGATCCACAAACGATAGGGGAACTGTCCTCGCTAATTGATCTGTGGAAATCACGATGTTCTTCTTCGATGGCATTACAGGGTGTTATCGGTACTGATTGCTGTGGCAAGAGTTCGGTGAAGAAACGTTCAGTAACATCCTGTTTTACAGCGTCCGAAGCCGTTACTGGGTCGATGTCAAGTGCTCCTAAAGCGTCGCCGACCCCCACAAAGTTTACGAACTCGTTATTCATAAAATCAATGGATACGTGTCCAGACGAACCAGTGGCCTGTAGGCAACGTACTTGCGTGTGGCTAGTCCTTGATGCGGTAAGGTTCGCCATGGTACCGTTTTCAAAAGTTAACCTGGCATGAGCTATGTCCTCATGCGGACCGATGACAGCACAACCGGTTGCCTGCAGGGATTTAACAGGACTATCAACCAGAGACAATACAAGATCCAAATCATGGATCATCAAATCCAAGGTTACTCCGACGTCCATTGAGCGAAAGGTATAACCGCTGGCCCGTGTGCACTCGATGAGCCGTGGTTCCTGAATTAAGTTTTGGCCAGTTTGGAAATGTGGGTCGAATCGCACGACGTGGCCAACCTGCAGTTTGACGCGATGAAATGCTGCTAAGGCAACTAAGCTCTGAGCCTCTGAAACAGTCGCGGTAATCGGCTTCTCGACCAATACATGTTTGCCAGCGGCAAGCAAGATGCTACATACGTCATGATGGAATACCGTAGGAGTAGCCACAACTGCGCAATCGATTTGATCAAGAATTTCGTCTACGCATTCGTAGCCAATAACGCCGTGCGTCTCCGTGGCCAGACTTCTATTCTCCAACATCGGGTCGACCACTCCAACGAGCTCAAATAGCTCAGAGTCAGCCAAGAGGCGTGTGTGAATAACGCCGAGTTTACCATATCCAACCACAGCGATACGTAAGGGAGTCATGCGGCGATCCTCTTTTGGCGAGCACGGCCATTGCGGCCCTGTGCTTTTTTATCCAGGAAGTTCAAAATCTGGTTCACGCTAGGTAGTAGTTCACCACGAGCGAGTAATGTATCACGGACGATCTGATGCTCTACTTTTTGCCGAAAAATGAGCTTGTAGGCTGTCTTTAACGCTTTAATCTCGTCCGTCTGAAAGCCGTTCCGTTTTAATGCGACAATGTTAATAGCTCGCGGGCGAGCAGGACTACCTTCGGCGATAAGATATGGTGGGATATCTTGAACGACTCTACTAAGACCGCCGACGAAAGCGTAGGCACCAATAGTAGAGAAATGGTGGATGGCGACACTACCGGAAAGATTCACATGGTCGCCTACGTGGACGTGCCCGCCCAATAGGCAATTGTTAGCCGTGTGCACATAGTCTCCGACTTTGCAATCGTGTGCAACATGTGAACACGCCATGAAATACCCGTTACTTCCAATTGAGGTTATTCCATCCTCTTTCTCTGTACCACGATTAACAGTAACACACTCTCGAAAAACATTTGCGTCACCTATCACCACCTGAGTCGGGCTTCCTTGGTAGCTTACATCCTGTGGTTCTGCGCCGATCACGACGCCTGGAAATAGTCGGTTGTTTTTGCCTATGATTGCGTGGCCGGTGATTGTTACATTGCTGTCAAGAATTGATCCAGCGCCAATCTTGACGTTCGCGCCGATACTACAAAATGGACCGATACGGACGCCCTCGCCAAGCACAGCATGGGGATGAACGTCTGCGAATTTTGAGATTATGTTTGACATGTTGTTTACTTTCGGAATCGCAATTCCAATAAGCACCATTGCTGGGGCCTTAGGCACAATGTAGCAATTCACT
>CALKCC010000138.1 GCA_938082855.1 uncultured Pirellulaceae bacterium
GGCAATTGCGCAATCCACTCCACTCACGCCGCCTGCTTTGTCTCCGATGCAAAATGCTGCAGGATTCCCCAACAGAATGATCTCGCCTACCGAAGGCAATGTTGCTCTGGCTGGGCTACGGTCACCCCGTTCGAGTTCACACACGATCAATACACGTTTACGTATTGCGTGGGGAGGAGGCACGGCTGTTCGATGGACTGGAACAATCGAAGTCTCCGAAGGGCATTTTCAACTTCTAACAAATTATGGCTTAGAACTCAGGCCATCGAGTGCCATCACTGGAACACCAAATCAAGGTGAAATCAGTACGCTTCAAAACCGCATCGAGATCAATCAATCGACACCTCAGAGTTACGACGCGTTAGATGTCACTCTAACAACGTCTCGTAACGCACGGCTCAAAGTCAATCTCGTTTCCGCCGACAATCCTGACTTGACATTTAAGGTAGATCGCCCGATAGAGCAATTCCTCAATCGGTCACTCGACATGGATCTGGACCAGCAGGGGAATCGGGGGCAGATACGTCGGACGCCCGGCGACATACTTCGAATCCAACACCAACGTCAAACATTGGTGTTTCAACCAAACGACGTGTTCGACTTAACACTCATTCCTCACCTGTTAGGCCGGGAGCGATTTGGTTCATTTTTATACACGGCCAACGTCCTAACCTCAGACAATCAACAAATCATTCACCAGCAACAGCATGCGGTGGAGATTGAACAGGCTGGCGAATTTCCAATATGGGAGAATCTGAAGATTCCAGTGCCTTCGCGACCTGGCGTCTATAGCATCGTCTTTCGGGTGGAATCCAAAAAGTTCACCGATACGCTCGTGCGAGCAGCGCCTTTAGCAACTCGTCGTGTTCAATTTGTGGTTGTAGGAGGTGTCAATCGACCGCCCTCTGATCAAGCTCGTTGGAAAGAAATCGTCAGCTTCAATCCGGCAGATCCGGCTTGGTGGGAACGGTTGTTGTCTATCAATCCAACGGATCAAATCAAGTATCTGACAGGATCTTCTCCCAGTGATCTCGGATTCCAACCGTTTGGAAATGGGAAGGTTCAGGAATTTGAGCATCTGGAAAAACCGTATAGCAAATTAACCGAAGGTGGATGGCAAGCCTATCCACTCACCGTTGAACATGTCAATCGTCCGCATCTGCTTGAGATCGATTACCCTGCCGATATACAACAAACGTTAGGAATTAGCATCCTTGAACCGAATGCCTTAGGTCAAATCATTCCACTCGGCATCGATTCCGGATTCTACCACCATCAGCCGGAGTGGTCTTCGGATCAATCTCCGTTAAAGCATAAGTTGCTTTTTTGGCCCAAAACGAAACACCCCATGTTGGTGTTGCGTAATCAATTTGGTACGCGGGATGCCATTTACGGTCAAATCAAAGTATCAGAGCTCCAAGGAAATCTAGGCGATCTCTATCAGGATCGATTCCCCACAGACCCGAATGAGCCACGAGAGTTGGCAAGCACTCGCAAAGTTTTAACCTATTACAACAAACCACTGTTCGCTGAGAATTTCGGAGCCAAAGAAGCAAGAACGACAGACAATGCGACGACGCTCGATGACTGGCAGACGTTTTACCAGGGTGGCATGCGTCTGGCCGACTACCTCCAGTTCTCTGGAAACTCAGGAACGATGTTGAACGTGCTCAGTGAAGGCAGCAGTCTATTTCCCAGTAATCATTTTGAATCATTACCGAAGTATGACAGTGGAGCATTCTTTTCGAACGGACAAGATCCTTTGAAAAAAGACGTCTTAGAGATGCTGCTTCGAATCTTCAATGAACGCCAATTAAAACTAGTCCCGACACTTCAGCTTTCCATGCGATTGCGAGAACTGGAAGCAATCGGTGAACAGGACAAGAGCATCTATCTTCAAGTCGCACCATCTGGCATTGAGGACAATAGGTTATACCCTCGGTACAATCCGCTCGACCCCCGTGTACAACGAGCCATCCGAAATTTCGTACTCTCGATAGCATCCCGATACAAACATCATTCGAGTTTTGCTGGCATCTGCCTTGAGTTATCCCCGAATACGTATACTCATCTACCTGGGAATGCATGGACGCCGGACACCAGAACACTCAGTAGATTCTTTGAAACGCAGCAGCTCAGCCCTAGTGAATCGCATGAGCAAAACCTTCAGGCAATTCGTCAGCGATATCGCAAGCAATGGCAGATGTGGGTACAGGCCGAGCTGATGCAACTTTATGTTCAATTAGCTGACGACTTAAAGCAACAAAGTGATTCTTCAACCAAACTATACCTAGCAACCGGTGCTCTTTATGACACTCCACAAGCAAGACAATTAGCCCGGCCGATCATTCCTCCTCAAAACCGCCTTACCAGTTTCCTGACTTCGTTGGGCTTAGATCCGACTGCGACAAAATCACAAGAGCAGGTAGTTTGGCTGCATCCTCAAAGATCCAATCCCATTCTGGATCCTGTCCGTCAGCATGTCGAGTTAGAAGTCAATCGATCCAATGAGTTAATCAAACTACATGGTCAGGGGAGGTCCACCGGAGTTCTATTTGAACACACGCCACACGTTGCCAAACTGACGGAGCTCGAGGCACAATCTCCGTGGGGCCAGGAAAACACGAACACCTGGTTTGCCAATACGCTCACTCCTTCCAGTCAATTCAATCGTCAGCGGTTTATCTCTGCGTTAGCTAAGTCGGATCATCGAGTGCTGGTCGATGGAGGCTGGATGCTCACCATGGGCCAGGAGGATGCCACTCGTGCAATTTTCCATAGTTACCAGAGCCTACCAGACGTGCCATTTGAAACCGTGAAGGTTAATGGCACGACAGTCACGCAACCATTGGTTATCCGTAGACACATCTCAACCACTGGAAATCAACCGACAACCTACCTCTATGTCCTTAATAATGCTCCTTGGGCCACCACAGCTCAGGTGGAATTGCTCTTACCTCCGAACGGTCACCCAGTCGCCTTAGGGCAAAAGGCGAAGTCAAGTTTTCGATGGCACCCCAAGGGAGCCACATGGCAATTGGTCATGGAGCCTTTTGATTTCATTGCCGTTCGGATTGATCATGCAGAAGCGGATGTGATTGGTGCCAACGTCCAGTTCAATCAAGAGGTCATTCCTCGACTACACAACAGTATCTTAAAGGTGAATCAGCGACTCGGCCCATTACAACAACCGAGCAGTCGTACGCCACTCAAAAATGCCGATTTTGAAGTACCAGCGGTCAATCAGGTTACGCCCGGCTGGCTGTACAACAGTCAGGCAGGAAACCGAATCGAAGTTGTCCGCGAATCCGCTCAAAATGGTAATCAACATTTATCGATTCACCGGCCAGATTCCTCCCGACAGGTACTCTGGGTTCGTAGTGAACCGTTTAACGTGCCTCCGACCGGACGGGTTGCCTTTACAGTATGGATGCGAACTTCCACACCAAATCGCCAACCGTCCATTCGGCTTTCTATCGAAGGTCGCCTCCACGGTAAAGTCTATTATCGTCCTCGTACCATCGGGCGCCCTGAATCCGGTATCACTACCACGAGTCACGTGAATCCACTGTCTGCCAATTGGAATCGCTACGTTCTCATAGTCGATGACCTACCCACTCAGGGCTTAACTGATTTGCGTGTCGGCTTCGACTTAATGACTCCTGGTCATGTGGAAATCGACAATCTTCAGGTTTACGACCTGTGGTTTCAGCAAAGAGAATACCGCGAATTAATGAAAGACATTTCGGTTGCCTATTCGCATCCTGGTCAGGGACGTGCTTCGGACTGTTTCGAATACTTAAATAGCTACTGGCCTCAGTATTTAGCCAAATACGCCACGCCCAATCAGGATCAGATTGCCCGTCAGGCAAGTCTTCCGGAATCCGAAAAAGAGGACTCCCCAGCATCTGTCTGGCCTAGATTCCCCAACGTGATCGAACAATTCAAAGAATTGCCGACTAAACTTTTCCCTTTCCAAGGGAATGAGTGACAGGAACAATCGCACTGACGGCTTACTTCTAGACATCAGAAGTAATTGGATGGCAACTCTTGTCGATTCGTTCGAGCGTTCTATACTTCCGCATCTTCCCGAAGCTGAACCTGTAAGGCACTCAATACCTGATTAGCCCGCTCGTTCTTATCTCGAACATTTAGCACATTATCGAGAATGTATTCATTCTTCTCATTGGTTGGGCGGATATAGAGACGGCCCGCTTTGAATGGCCACAGATGTTCGAAAATATCGTTGACCTCCATTTCAAACCGCATGTGATGGGCAGAGTATCTCTTACTGTGCTGAGGGAGCCCATGGTAGTGGATGGCTTCATTGGGCTTAATCACCCAGTAATCGAGTTTTCGAGCAAAGAACATTATCAGGAACAGAATCCCTAACATAATGGTCATCGTCCAAAAGAAGGCACCATTCGCGGCCGGTTTGATACTTGAAATGAAGTCACTTAGCCCGCCCATCAACTCTGGGTTCTTCTCACTCAGAATCCAAAGCACGGCCATGGCAAAGAACACAAAGGCGATGAGTGCCAAAAAACGATTCGAAGGAAAATCAAATGCCATCACGACCAGGTTGAGCGTAAACACGAGCATAAAGATGATAGTCACTGTGGCTTCAGGCGTGTTACTTTCTACGACTTCATTGGTAGCTTCAGCATCTGCCGACGATTCCGTAGTAGCTTCGACTGTCTGAGTTTGTGTCGCCGTCGGTGAACCATCAGTTCCGGCGAACTCCAGATAGCAAGCAGCGAGCAAGCAATAGATCAGAGTAGGAAGCAGAAAGATGATCTTTGGGTAGAAGTAAATCCGGACTTCGTCCTTAATTCGCTCTGCTCTTTTGGGATCATCAATGGCTGCTTCAGAGTTTGATTCGTTGGTAGCTTCGGTGTTCATTACATTCACTCAAATCTTCATTTCTACCCGGGCCTGCATCAGATGCGTCATTCTAGAAGCGTAGTGTGTTTCAAATCATGACGCAAATAGTTTTCGCCAATTCATGGCGCATTAAAAAGCGGAAGGCACGGGACTCGAACCCGCAACCGGTTGCCCGGCCCCTGATTTCGAATCAGGTCGCTCACCAATTCGCATACCTTCCGTATAGCTTACTACTGTTTTAGCCTATTGCAGAGTGATGACAAGACGGTAGAGCGAGTGCAATTGGGATGACCAGCATAACCGGACAATGCTGGAGCACACCTTGGCTGTTACATCCGGACTATTCGGCACGACGAAAACCTCCATTGAGAACTCAGGTGTCGATTGTATCGCTCATGCCGCTGATTGCTGTTGTTAGGGATGCTCTAAATGAACCCATGATATCGTCAGACAGAATATTTCTCGTTTTTGCTAAAGCACTTCGACGATATCAACATCATCGAGAGGATTCCTCTCAGTCAACTTACTCCAATGACTTCTGGAATGAGCTGACAAACTAAAGCGGGAACAACCAGTCTCCCTCACGACCTGTTAGGTGATGTAATGAAACGGACATTTCGAGTTGTATCACGAGCTTCCGATGGCTCTTATTTGATGAATGACTTTTTATCAGAAGACGCCCTGGTACGCGAATTCGAACAAATCGGAATGGATGATTGTCATACCGACCTCTCCATTCGCGGACTCCCAGTGCTGAAAGGACTTGTAGGCCCCATGGCTGACGGCAAACATGTCCGCTACGAAACACCAGCGGTATTCGAAGAATTAACAAAGGAATGGGCTATTGCCCCAACACGCCAAACAGCGACCAGTGATAGCGAGGCTATTGAACCTGCTCAGACCCACTAAGCCTTTACTACGTTGAGATTCAATCTACTTCTCTCTCTCTCACATCGGATTATTCTCCACGTAAACCTAAAGGGACATCCTTCATCGGATGTCCCTTTTTTTATGGACTCGTTTTGCCTTCCAGCAACAATGCTATAATATTCCGACTTGTGCTTTTCTGGTTTTAACTTCTCCCACATCATGATCGACTCTCAACTACTCGATATCCTTCGCTGCCCTGTGACTGCGAGCACGTTAAAAGCAGCCGATCAGGATTGTATCGACTCCATAAATCAGTTGATCGAAAAAGGACAACTGCAATCCAAACTGATGGAGTCGCTCACGCTTCCGATTGACGGTGGACTTATTAATGAAGATGAGTCTCTACTGATGCCCGTCTATCAGGGCATTCCTGACATGAATCCTGATGATGCGATTCCGCTAGAGCAACTAACCAAAGGAACGAGCAATGAGTGAACCGACGATATTCAAGCGAATCATTGATGGAGAAATCCCCGCCAATGTCGTTTATGAAGACGAACAGTGTCTGGCATTTCATGACGTTTCCCCTCAGGCGCCCGTCCACATTTTGGTAATCCCTAAGAAGGAAATTGCTTCCATCGACGATCTGTCAGCGGAAGACGAACAACTCG
Organism: uncultured Pirellulaceae bacterium; assembly: GCA_938082855.1. Taxonomy (GTDB): domain Bacteria; phylum Planctomycetota; class Planctomycetia; order Pirellulales; family Pirellulaceae; genus UBA721. Next base: position 6,426 of record CALKCC010000138.1, read on the forward strand.
TTGGCCATCTCTTCTTAGTGATCCAACAGATCGCCAGGGAACAAGGACTTGCCGAAAACGGGTATCGTGTCATCTGTAATTGCGGTGAAGGTGGTGGGCAAACGGTCTTCCACTTGCACTACCACTTAATGGGTGGCCGAAATCTTGAATGGCCTCCGGGGTAACACCTCTCACGCCGAATCCATTCCAACTCGTTATGATCCGTGTATTCGCTACGACTGACACTGGACCGAAAGCTTTTTACTCGCTGCAAGACTCCCCGCAGAAGCCTTAAAAAACCCGAAGCTATACTGCGTATATGAGTGGAATTCGTGACATTTTGTCCTTTCCTAAAGTCTATCAGTTATGGCAGGCTCCTTTTGCGCAGCGCAAAATGGCGTCCGTACTCAAACATAACGATTTATCTAACATTCAACGTGTGTTAGATGTGGGATGCGGGCCAGGCACTAATGCACGATTTTTCAAAAAACGAGATTATCTAGGACTCGACATCAACCCTCGTTACATCGAAAACGCATCACGGCGGTTTTCCAAAAACCATGGAGCCTCGTGTGAGTTTCGTGTTCAGGACGTGTGTCAGTATCATCCGGAGGAATCCGAGCGAGCTGACTTTGTGTTGCTCAATTCGTTTCTTCATCACATCGACGATGAAAATACGAACCAGATCTTGGATCGTCTGCATGACGTACTTTCGGAGGATGGCCATATCCATATTTTGGATTTAGTCCTCCCTGACTCCATTGGTCTTCCGCGGTTTTTGGCTCGGATGGATCGCGGTGACTACCCCCGCCCAGTGGAACATTGGAACACACTTTTTAGCAATCACTTTACTCCTGTCCTGTTTGAACCATTCGATTTGAAACGATTTGGCATTCCGTTTTGGAAAATGGTTTACTTCAAAGGAAAGAGGAAGACTTCATAAAACGATGACCCATCATCCAAGAATCTCTGTCGCGATTCCTGTCTTCAATGAACAGGCTGTCATTCCGGAACTGCTGAAACGCGTTTCGGAGGCATTGGACGAATTGCCAGGTGGTCCGCATCAAGTCGTCTTAGTGGATGATGGCAGTAGTGATGAATCGCTTGCTCTCCTGCAGGAAGCGGCACTAGCGGACGACCGATTGGTGGTCGTTTCGTTCTCGCGTAATTTTGGGCAACAGCCTGCCTATGCTGCAGCCCTTGAATATGCCGATGGGGACGCCGTAGTCTTAATGGATGGAGATCTTCAAGATCCACCAGAACAGATCAAAGCCTTACTGGAAAAATTCAATGACGGTTACGATGTCGTTTATGCCATCCGAGTCAATCGTAAGGAAAACGTGATCAAGCGATTCTGCTACAACGTTTTCTATCGAATGATCCAACGTTTATCCTCAACGCCACTCCCGCGCGACAGTGGCGATTTCTCAATGATCAGCCGACGAGTGGCTCAACTGCTTGCAGCCGACGCAGACCGCCACCGGTACCTGCGAGGTATTCGAAGCTGGGTGGGATTTAAACAAGTTGGATTGGAAATCGAACGGGATGAACGAAGTGCTGGAGCGACAAAGTACACGCTCAAGAAACTATTTAAACTCGCCTGTGATGGAATTTTTTCCTTCTCATTGATTCCCTTGAGACTAGCAACGTTGATCGGCAGTTTGTCTGTTCTGGTTGCTCTCTTGCTAGCCATCTTCGCCGTTTATGCCAAATTTACTCCCGTGGACCAATTACCTCAGTTCATGCAAGAGATACCGCCAGGGTTCACGGCCTTAATGGTCGCCATCTCCTTCTTTGCGGGAGTTCAACTGATGTTTTTGGGAGTGGTTGGGGAATATGTCGGCCGCGTATTCGAAGAAGTCAAAGGACGCCCTTCCTACATAGTGGATCAAGTCATTAGAGATCGAGCCAAGTGGACGCCCAATATGCCAACACATACCGGCAACTCTACCACCAACACTGGTGGTGGCAAAGCCGACGAACCTACATCCTGAGCCTGCTTCGACGCTGGCATCAACAGGAGCGTAGTTTGGAATCCCGTCAAATCCTTGACGTCGGATGCGGTGATGGTTTGTTCTTTCCGGACCTCAGTCGATTCGGCGAAGTCCATGGCGTCGAAGCCGACGATCGGATCGTAGACCCCTCCGGAGACTACTATCAACGAATCCATGTTGGGCTCTTTGATAATACCTATCAGCCTGATCAACAATTCAATTGGATTGTCATGCTCGATGTACTTGAACACATCCCCGATGCTGTCGAAGCGCTCAAGAAAGCCTATCACTTGCTTCAACCTGGTGGACGTATGCTACTGACCGTCCCTGCGTTTAATCTGCTGTGGACGAAACATGATGATTACAATCACCACGTCACCAGATACACCAAGAAACTGATGATCGAGCAAGCCAGCCAGACAAGATTCATTGTCGAAAAGCAGTATTACCTCTTTCATTGGACATTCCCGGCTAAGCTACTTGTCCGCCTTAAAGAGATGCTGACCAAAGGCGAGCCGACGCCTGCCAGTCTGCCGGCTAAGATTCCAAATGCGATTCTCAGGTCTTTATGCCGCTTCGAACAATCCACATTGACCCAACTTCGACCTCCGTTTGGAAGCTCACTTGTGGTCAGCCTTCGGAAGGGAAATGATGGATAGTCATCCACAGTCGAATCTCAAATTACCTTCACGTCGTGCCGTCATGCTTGGTGGGATCGGAGTCGGATTTATTACGCTAGTCTACCTTGGATGGCAGTTTGCTAACGGCTGGATTGCTCATGACGAAGGGCTGCTCGGGCATACCGCTGAACGAACGCTCAAAGGCGAAATGCCCCATGTGGAATTTCAGGATGTCTATACCGGGCTTCTAAGCCATCTCAATGCGATTACTTTCAGATTTTTGGGGATGAGTTTAGCCAGTCTCCGAATCCCGTTACTGATCGGTGCGTCCTTTACCACGGTCGTCTGGTATTGGATTGCTCTACGATTTGTACAACCGGTATTAGCCAGCTGCGCAGCGTTGGCCTGTCTGGCCTGGAGTTTCCCGAATTACTTCGCCGCCCTGCCCTCATGGTACATTTTGATGCTTGCTAGCTGGGCGTTGTGGGCATTGCTTAAATTCCATGAAAGCAAGGCACGCCGGTATCTGTTACTGGCCGGAATCCTCAGTGGATTGTCATTACTCTTTAAGATCGTTGGCCTTTACCTAGTGGCAGCCTCGCTCTTTGCAATCTGGATCGGCCGATTGACCTACAATTCTGATGAACGAACAAACGGTGATTCACCTAATAATCCCGATAAGCAGGCTGTGTTATTGACGATGGCTCTGGCTGCAATTTTTATTCTGCTGGCTAGTATCCTGATCGGTAAGCATTTGTCGTTTTCTACGGCGATCTACTTTGTGCTTCCCATTGCTTGCGTCATGGGTGCAGTCGTCATGATCTACCAACGTTCAAATACGAATCTAACCAGTAGTATTCAGGACTGTACTATATACCTGTTGTCTCTTCTTCTGCCGGTGGCCATATTCGCGTTACCTTATGGCCTCCAGGGACAACTGGACCTACTCTGGCAAGGATTGTTTGAATTACCGAAGGCACGGTTGGATCAAGCCGCGGCACTACCACCGTTCGGCATGTGGGCTTTGGGGAGTGTTCCTTTATTCGCTCTAGTCTTGTTGAGTGGCCGGCTGCCCCAATCTATGTCACTTCCATTAACAGTGACCGTTGCTTTAGCAGGAGCAGCTATCGTCATCCTGTCTTCCACTCCAATCATTTATCAGGCTGTGTTTCTCACAGTTCAGTCCTCACTGGCTGTCATATGCATACTGGTATGTTTTCATGCCAATCGGGACGATGCTGACGTCGCTGTGGTGATCGTGGCAATCGTAGCTGCTTCGATCGGACTTACCCAGTATCCGTATAGTTCAGGAATCTATTTTTGTTACTGTGCTCCATTAGCAGGACTGACCTTAACGGCCGTGGTCGGCCGCACGACCAAATATGATAAACCCCTATGGGCCAGCTTTGCATTGGTGCTGGTTTTGTTTGGTGTCTTGCACCTCAATTTCAAGAATCCCCGACGAATCGGTACCCGTGTACAACAACTCGATAATCAATTCGAATTAAATACTGCCCGCTCCGGACTCACTATCATGTCCGCCGAACAGTTGGAATATAATTCCATCCTGCAGCAAATTGCGAATCACTCCGAACCTGACGACTTCATTCTGGCAGGCCCAGACTGCCCGCAGTTTTACTTTTTATCCGGCCGCCGTAATCCCACGGTGCAATGTTATGATCTCTTCAGAGCCCATCAGCTTGGTGGCCAGGAAGCATTAGAGGCCGAATTGAAGGAATTGATACTGGAGCATGACATTCAGGTATTCATCCTCAACCAACTTCCTGAATTCTCCTCTGGATATACGGATAGCTTCTTGAAGTGGATCCACCAATGGGGAGTCGGCCTACGTGTAATTGGGAGTGGGAGATTTGCTGTTATCCGTAAGAAACCGGCTGATACTCAAACGAATTAAATAGCGAACGAATTAAGAGACGCTAATCTCGCGAGCCTCTCATTGATAGCGTTTCCTCATCGCATCTATCTCACCTTGAATTTGTGACATCGAGGAATATCGCTCTGCCCGATCGAAACTCAGGCAGCGTCGGATAAGCTTTATCAGCCTCTTAGGCATTCCTGGGATTTTCATCTCAAACAGTTTGTGAGCTCGGCGTTGTCTTTCAACCACAAGCTGCGCCAACAGATGGGGCCTCATTGCCGGGCCCGCTGCATCAAAGGGACGATATCCATAGAACATCTCATAGAGCATCACTCCGAACGAGTAGATGTCGGAACGTTCGTCTAACTCCCTCTCCTCTTGAAAGATGCAGCGGTGAAGTTGTTCGGGAGACATATACGATAAGGTGCCCCCAGAGGACGGTTTATGCAAAAGAGTATCACGGGCAAGATTGAAATCCAGCAAAAGTGCGTTTCCACAAAACCCTATCAGAATATTCGAAGGCTTCAGGTCTAAATGCAGAACGCACTGATCATGTGCGTATTCAAGCGCCTGACAAACTTGCCCTAAAGCAGAAAGCAAAACTGGGAACTCGGATTGAGTTTTCCAATGCACTGGAAATTGAGATATCAGTCTACCGTGAGGCGTAGGTTTTCGGGATACGCGGTTCGATGCATGAAACCGATACTCAAGCGCCTTCAATTTATCCGCCAACGTAAATCGCCCCAAATAGGGCATACAGATTGTGGTGATCCCTAGTTCGTCTGTCATGCAGGAATGGACCGGCATTATATGCTTGTGATTCAGTCGACCGGAGGTTCCTGCTTCCTGGATTCCCTGATCTCCCCAACAGGCCAGCTTACCAGTCTTTAAGACGACGAGGCGATTTCCTAACGTCTTATCCATGGCCTTGAAGACTCGGGAAAACGTCCCCTGTCCAATTTCTTCGAGCAACTCAAATCGATCGAAATAGCCCGCTAACTCGGGTACCGCCTCGATCTGTTGCTTAGAAGCTGCTGAAGAATCCGGAAAGAGGTCGTCAAGCAGCTCGTCGACCTTTTGATCCAGATCGCCTGAAGTCAGGAGGTCTTCGAGTCGACGATGGTCGCTCTGATCCAAATCGGTTGATTGACGTAATGACCTTATGGATTCCTGATTGAATTTCAGCAAGTCCTTTTGTGCCGTTCCCATCGCTAGCCCCAGAGTTTAGGAATCGGAATTATTTGATTACTTTCGATTATGGATGTCTGAAAAAATCGGCCTATCAAATGGCCAGTTTCTCTGTCAGAAACTGACAGACTGATTTTCCCAAATTAGCTATCCACCCTGTTTTGCAATCTATGGAAGGACAGTCAGGGCTAGGTTCCAACCGAGGCGAAAAGAAGATGCTGATGGGTCAGTCTAATCTCAGGGAGGGCTTCCAGCCGGGGGCTTGAGAGCATTCGCGATCGTTTGGGATACGACCGTTGCCCCTTCGGCAGTCAAATGAGTATCAAAATGAAGGTTATGGGATTGGAGTTTTGATTCATTTAATTCCAGTAATGCCCCTGTCACGTCGACAAATCGCATTCCGTTCTTACGACACACCGTTTGTAACCAGTCTGGTAAGTCACTGGGCACCCACTTATTTCTCAAGTAGGCTGGAGCATCATCAGCAACTGTGTACTGGTGCCCACTAAACGCTCGACGCTTGCAAGGCATATAGACACAAGTCAGTTGTAATTCATTCGCCTTGCAAAGTTCCGCCAACGTAACGATCCCTGATTCAACCCGAAGCAAATATGGGAAAATATCATCTTGTCCCGGTGGAGCGTAGTCGATCTTAAACTGAGTCGTTCCATCGGCCAGCGTCGCATTGACGGCGGGACCATAGATCTCCAGTCTCGATTTGGAAAACAGTTTACGCTGGATTGCTTCAATCAAGGACGTCTGAGGAACATGCGTCTTCAACAAATCAACATGCTGCGTCGCCCCTGTTTGAATCGATGCGACACGATCCGACTCCATGATGTAATCCTGGATATCATTCCCCTCGAAGAATACCCAAACCACTTCTTTAGTCTCAGGCGAAATACCAAACTCACGTAAATACTCCGTTTGGTTCACCAAACCGGTATGGGAAACTCCTAGATTCTTAACTGGCTGGCCTAATAGTTTACCCAGCTTTGTAGAAACCAATTCTTCATCAGATAGGTTACCCAACTCAGTAAACGAATCTCCAAGCATCACAACACGCCAGGATTTAAGATCTGCTGGGTTGCGAAATCCATCCGCATCGTAGCTCAAGGTAATCACCTCTTCCTGAGGTAACCACTTGGCGTCATAACCAATCTTCTGCATCTGAGCGGAAACTACCCTGCCCGTCCATTGTTGGTTTCCGGGACGCTTATAGTGGGCTCTTCCAAACGGCTCTGTAGGAATGCGATAGAAAATCGGCGTCGCTTCTAGGTCGCGCCCTAACTTACTGAAATCAAATCCGATGGCCTTAAATGTAAATTCGCAAACGCCTACGAACAGAATTAGCGACATCGATGCAAACACGATTTTGCGAGTCAACGATATTTTCGGGGGCCGAGTCGGTGTGGCCTGCGTTTGAGAGTATTCCATGAATGCTGAATTATTCGTTGAGAGGTTTGGCCAGAGGCGTTCGTCCATCAAGATAACGCCAGTTTTTAATAAACGAAATCAAATCTGCCATCTGCTGCTGCGTGATTTTCTTTTCTAGTCCTTCAGGCATTAAGGACACACCACGGGACTGAACTTCGTCTATTTCCGATCTCAAAACGGTGGCAACCTTTCGTTCTGGTTGCATCAAAGTAATCTGATTCGAAGTTTCTTCTGTAATTATGCCATCCAAGATCCGTCCATCCTTAGTGACGACTGAGTAGTGCATATAGTTATTATCAATTGCCTTATTAGGTTGCAAAATATCCGTCAGTAGTTGGAGAGGCTGACGAGTTCGCGAGTCGGAAATATCCGGCGCGACCTGACTCCCGATCTCTCCGATCCGGTGACAAGTGGCACAATTCTGACGAAACACCTTTTCCCCTTCCTTCGGAACTCCTTGCAAATCCAACACGGCCTTGTATTCTTCCAAAATCGCCTGTCGATCGGCATTCACGGTTGTGGCTTGGAGTGCTTTGGCACGCTGAGCAATATTCGGGTCTCCCGAAGCCGTCAGTCGCTTCATTCGAACAGCATCGATTTCATTCACTGAAATCGTGTTCGCTTCCAACTCATCGAGTAGGATTTTCACACGTAGGGAGTCTCGCAAAACCACATCGATCAAAGCTCGTTTAACACTTGGAGCCATCGACGGAAAACGACTAATAATATCTTGCCAAATGGAAACGTCTTTCTCGAAATGAAGAAGTCCAAGGATGTCACTATGAAAGTGGGTAAATTCCGGTTTACTGAAAAGCTCTCGTAGCGTCTTGGAATCCCGAGCGAATGCCAGTAATGCCAATGCCTCTCGCTTCATTGTTTCCGACGTATCTATGTGATTTATCCATTCGCGAGCTAACATCCAAATCACATCAAATTGGACTCTTTGATCTTCAGGCAAGTCCGCTACTCGACCTCGCCAGTCAACTTGCTGAGATTCAAACGACTCCAGAATTGCTCGGACCGATCGAACATCTCCAAGGCTTACTACTTTTTCATTCACCCACTTGGGTAACTCTGCAATCCACTCCAAGGCAATCGCCTGTTGCTCGGCAGTCATCTTCTTCGCTGCACTATGAAATAGTCGGTAAGCATTTTCAGCTTGCCCCGCATCGGTAATCTCTGTCGATGCTTTGTTTGCCAAAGTGGCTGCTACGACCGTACCGATATCGTCTCCTGAGGCCATCAGAAAAGCCTGGGTTGTATATTCATCTTTAAGCACGGTTCTGGCCAATGCTGTCCAGGTTGCGCTATCATGCTTCACTTTATCCCCCAGAGACAGGATTGCCTGAAGGCAAACGGCACTTTCCCGATCTGTCAAAAGTTTACGAGCGAGGGTTTGCTGTTCGGTCGTATCTTGCCAAGTATCTTCCAGCACAATGCAGGCATGGACTCGTACACGTCGATCATAATGATTGGCAGCTGTGGTAACCTGCGCGACTTCCAGTTTTTCCCAACCATGCAATAGCCTCAGTGCTAAAACCCGGGCAACCGGTTCACGAGAGTAATTCAAGAGTCTCCCGAGTAACATGACGGCGTCCTCTGGGCGTTGTTCTGTCAACAGTCGGAAGGCAGTGTCTCGTTGCCAGGAATTCGGGTGCTCGAGCAACAGTACCAACTCTTCGGTGGAATGATTGGCGATGCTCCAGTTCCACTTGGGCTCTAACCGAGCGTTAATCGGTTTAACCCGGTAGATTCTCCCTTTGTCATCACCACTACGTGCGTCCTTTCGATCTTTCAATTCTTCGGGCACCCACTGGGGATGCTCGATGACAGCACGATGCATATCAACCACATAGAGACAGCCATCCGGCCCGGTACGCATACTCACCGCGCGAAACCAGTGATCCCGTGATGCCAGAAACTCCCGTTCCGGCGTGGGTGTTCCGTAATAAAATGGTCCGTAATAGTTGTAATGTGAATTCTCTGACGAAGTGGCTTGCACTTTCTCAGCATGGATCAGGTTTCCAGTCGGATCGCAAGTAAGAATCGCATCCTTCAACCACGCCAATTGATTTCCTCGGTAGACCATAACACCACAGGCCGCCGTAAACTGGCCTTCATGCAAGTTAGATGTAGTCCAAAAATTTGTCAGTGGGTAAATCGCCGAATCCTGTCCTGCTTTAACGACATCTTTTTTAACTGAGGAAACAGCTACAGATGGATATTTCCTGATGTAGCGATCTTCAATCATAATCTGCATTGCAGGGTTTCGATTGCTGCAAACATAGCGGTTACCAACATCATCAAACGTTAGGCCAAACTGACCATTTCCCGTAACCGTTTGATACTCACCGGTCACCGGATCGAACATAAAGTCCATGCCACTAATGTTGAGCGGTTTACTTTCTGTATCCCGGCTATTCTTTACTAAACCACCTCGTAAACCGTTGGCCACGTAGACTTTCTGATCCAGCCCCAACCGTGGATGATTTGCTCTGAGTTGCTGATTGTCTTCCGAAAACCCCGTATACCACTCTTCATGAACATCCGCCCGATTATCTCGATCGGTGTCTTTTAGATAGACCACCTTACCGGCGAGCGTCACGATCACCCCCTGTTTCCAAGGTTGAATGCCGGTGGCAAACACCAGATTGTCGGCAAATACATGAGCTGTCTCGAACGTGCCATCACTATCCAGGTCTTCCAGCAATTTAACCCGAGATGTTCCGTTACCAGATGGATAGTCGTTCATTTCCACGACCCACATTCGGCCTACGGCATCAAAACGAATGGCGATGGGATCAACCACCTGTGGCTCCGAGGCAACCAGCTCAATTTCGAGCCCCGTAGGAATATCAAAGTGCTTAACCGACTCTTCGGGCGAGGCAGAGTAAATCCCCTGCGACACTTCCTCTTCCTGGGCTGCAACAACAAACGGCAGCCAGAGTAATAGTAAGACGCAATTCCAGGAAGGTCGACAAAACATAGTAAGTTCTATTTTAATTAGTGAGCCGTGATATTCAGCCGGCATTTATATGTCGCTAAGTAATTAAAGCGTCACGGACTTTGTCATCCGGCCAGATTTCCAAAGGCGAGTAATTTGGATGCCGTCCATCCTGTATGTAAGGATCATTGTGACGAGTATTGTAGCAATTGATCAATGACCACCGTGGGTGCTCACTGTGATTCTGATCCGAGCAGTGCAATAGATTTCCGTGAAAGAACAGACCATCGCCCGGCTCCAGTTCCACTGCCACCAATTCAAATCGTTGTCTTGCCGCTTCAACTCGCTCCGGATCGGCTCCTACCTGCTCTCCAACTTTGACATGATCCACACGGCCCAGTTTATGAGATCCCTTCAACACTTGCAGGCAGCCATTTTCTATCGTCGCTTGATCGACTGCCACCATACAACTTCCCATGTCCGGAAAGAGACACCCAAAGTTATACCAATAGCCGTAATCCTGATGCCATTCCCAGGCTCCGCCAATCCGTGGCTGTTTAATCATCATCTTGTGATGGTAATGGTATACTTCATCGCCAAGCAGAGTCTGCATAGTCTGCACGATTCGCTGACTACGAACCACTGCTGTGTACGGCACTGTGTCGTCCAGATCATTCCTGAGTGCCAGCCTGGTTTCACCGCCTACAGAGTCGCGTCGCACATACGCTTCGTCAGCAAGTGCCGCGTCAGCCTTTGCAAAGTTCAGTAAACCAGCAATCTCCTGTGGATCAAATAACTCTCTCACAATGAGATAGCCATCGCGATGAAAGTCCTCGATAAGCTGAGATGTTAGTTCAAATGTCGTCATATTTCGCGGTCCTCTGGAACACTCTCGAATTCTAATTCGGTTTGGTTGACCGAGCGTCGAACTGCAGTGCACTTAGTTTGACCGCGTGCGAAAGTTGTACCTTACCAGTTAGATCCACGATCCCAACTCGGATGACAGGATCTTCTTGATTCCAATCGATATCGATCGTTCCAAAATTCTCTTTGTGGAACGTCTTTTCCAGAAAACGATGAGGATTGTCTGTCGGCGTTCCGCGCGAGTGGAGTTGATTGATGCTACTAGATGTAAAGTCGTATAGAGGATAGGCAAGGTCGTCTGTGATTCGCGAGAACTCAGACCAATGTCGATCTCCAGAAACAATCATTACTCCCGATGCCTTTGTCTTTGTCAGCAAATCCAGGAACCTCTGTTTTTCCTGAGGCAGGTTTGCCCAGGTTTCTTGTCCAGCAGCGGTGGGGGCGAATTGAATGCTAGAGACAACAATCCTGATTTCTGCCGGCTGTTGCAATTGCTCCTCCAGCCATTGCCATTGTGCCGATCCCAACATGGTTAGGTCCGGATTATTGTCGGGATAATAGGGTCCACCGACCCGCCGGGGGCCTGTTTTGAGGTCGGAACGGAAGAATCTTGTGTCGAGTAGAATCACCTGCACACGTTTTCCTTTTGGGCCAAAGACGTGAGCATCATAGACACCGGGCCGTGCGCGACGTGGAGAGTCCGGTACATCGTTCCAGAACTCTGAAAACACTTGTTGAGACGCTTCACGCTTAACAAATCCGGCGCCTCCATCATTCAATCCATAATCGTGATCATCCCAGGTGGCCATGATCACTGAGCGTTCCCTCAATTTCTTAAATCCGTTCTTTTCTCCTAAGACCTTGTATTTGGCTTTGAGAACTGACATGTCTTCTGAATCACCATAAATGTTATCTCCCATAAAAAGAAACAACTCAGACTGGTAATCCAAGATATTGGAGAACAGAGGGGCAGGATTTTGCTGTTTAACGCATGAACCAAATCCGATTCGTGTTATCGGCTGCTGCAACTGACTCGAAACGAGTTTCTGCGTTCGGCGTTTGGTGATCCAACCCGAACATCCTTCGTCGGCATTACAACTGCCCCCCGCGGTTAACAAACCTCCGCCCGGAGCCTGTGCAATTCCATAACCGCAGTCGAATTGATAACGCCCCAGTAATTCAAAGTCGGTAGATGCTTTGAGTAGAGAGCTTCCATAACAACCAAACCACCAGACACCATCGGCAAAAGCCGCTGTCTGGATACCTAGGCGAGTCCAACCACTCTTGAGCACATGTCGTTTCTGAAATCGGAAGGAATCGTCGTATTCATATAAGTAGTTCTCTGTGATTCCCTCTGGTAATCCACCCACAACAATGAACTTGCCTTGATGATGAGCGATACCGCCGGCACCATGTTTAACTTGGGGAACTTTATGCCGAGCCTCGAGCTGCAGCGTGTCGGCATGATAGACCAGAATCTCATTGTCCGCGTTGCCTAAGGGATTATTGAATTGCCCGTAGTTCACCGCGACAAACAATTGCCCTTCTACATAACATAGGTCTCCATGGTGATTCGCAACGTCTACTTTTTTTAATAGCTTGCCTTGAGAATCTGTTTTGACGAGCGTCGTTGTGTAGGACCAATACAGATTTCCCGCTGGATCCTGACAAACACCTTGTAGATGATGCCGATACACTCCTTCGCATTGAATGGATTCCGCGGCCTTGCCAGAGTCGACTAAACTCAGCAGGCATACGAAACTCCAACCAATTACATTCACCTTTAGAATGTTTGCTTTTCCTGTCCGACTCATGAGCATAAGGTGTGGCTTTCCATTACAGGGTGGTTTACGATGCACGTTTCCGATTACGACTCGATGCAATGAACGACAACGGTAAGTTTACCCCAGTTGAACCCACCACCCAAGACTCCAGCAACCCTGCTCTCAATTTCACGGCAGTCGCTTTAGTCGTACTTACCGCTGCCTGCTGGGGTGGTAATCCCGTTGCTGCAAAATACAGTCTCTTCTCCCCAGATACGAATCTGGGGCTACCACCGCTAACCGTGAGTGGATTACGCTTTGCGATGGCGACTGTCTTTATGGTCGTTTGGTGTCTCGTTTCACGTTCGCCAATCAAACTAACACGTAAGCAGATTCTGCCTTGCTTCCTTGCCGGCACCTTACTCTTTGCTCAAATTGCCACTTTCACCATCGGAGTCCATCTCTCCAATTCGACCCACACCACGATTCTTATCAATACATTCATCATCTGGGTGCTGGTATTCGAACACTTCTTCACCGGCAATCATCGCATTACCCAAATACAGCTATTCGGATGCTTGCTTGCAGGAGCAAGTGCGATCGTCACCTTGGTTATCAAATCGAATGCTACTGAATCCATTTCCTCAGCGGATCAAGCCAGCATGCTGGGTGATTTCATTACCATCGTGAGTGCTCTAATCCTGGCCATCAAGATTCTGTTTATCAAATCCAGTCTTAAACTAGTTCCATCCGGGACCATTATTCTCTGGCATGACCTGATCGGCGTCCTGTGGTTTATCCCAGTTGCCTTGCTTTTTGAGCGTTCTCAGATTTCTCTGGAATACGTTGATGGTTCCGTGATAGGCGGCCTGGCATATCAGGGAATCATCGTGGGTGGAATGTGCTTTGCGATTCAAACCACACTGTTACAGAAATACTCCGCCACTCGGATTTCTGTCTTCAGCTTTTTAACTCCTCTGTTTGGTATTTCTGCGGCTGCCATATTCCGAGAAGACCCACTTTCTCCCTGGCTGTTCGTTTCGCTGATCTTAGTGGCTAGCGGAATCTATTTGGTAAACCGGCAGCAATCTCACTAAAATGCACTTAGTTCAAACGTCTTAGCACCTGAGAATGACAAATGACCGACTGCACTTTCAAAATCCAAGATACGTCCTCCATCGTTTCACCCGGCCTCGTGGTATTTCGTGATGTCATGGACGCCAATCTAAAAGAGATGCTACGCGAAGCCGGAGACATCTCCCGATTACGCCCGCACTGCAAAACACATAAGATGGCAGCGGTTACAAAAATTCAACTGGAATTGGGAATCACTAAGCATAAATGTGCTACTTTTGCCGAAGCGGAGATGTTAGCGTCTGCCGGCGTGAAGGATATCCTACTTGGTTACAATCTTGTTGGCCCTAATATTCAACGCGCAGTCGAATTCGTTCAACAATATAACGACGTTCGATTCATAGCCACCGCAGATCATGAGTCACCGGTTCGATCATTATCAGCAGCGATGCAAGCCAGTGGACAATCGATTGAATTACTGATCGATCTGGACTCGGGTCAACATCGCACAGGCATTGCTCCCGGAGACGCAGCCCACCAACTCTATCGTTTGTTTGAAGAACTTCCGGGAATCATACCCGGTGGAATCCACTTATATGATGGTCAAAATCATCAGACTGAATTAGAGGAACGACGTCAGGCAGTCATGACGTGCTGGCAACTGGCATCAGATTTCAGAGACTCGCTTGAAGCAGACGGACTGAGCGTACCACGCATTGTCGCTGGTGGGACAGGAAGTTTTCCAGTCTATGCTTCGATTTCAGATCCCGCCTTGGAATTAAGTCCAGGGACAAACACTTTTTTCGATAACAACTATGGCCTGATGTTTCCTGACCTTCAGTACACACCAGCAGCCAGAATTTTGACGCGAGTGATTAGTCGTCCCACAGAAGATACGCTCACCGTTGACCTTGGGTACAAAGCATGTGCCTCGGACCCTGACGTGAAAAAGCGTGTCGTATTTCCTGACTTACCAGATGCAGATCCGATTCTGCAAAATGAAGAGCATCTTGTCCTCAGGACACAGCATGCGGGAGATTACATTCCTGGCGACGAGTTGCTCGCCGTCCCAGGTCATATTTGTCCAACCAGCGCACTTCACAAGTCCGCTTATGTCGTGGAAAACGAAGAAGTTACCGATAACTGGGTCGTTTCAAGTCGAGATCGCTGGCTGACCATTTAGTCACGAACTAATCTTCAGGATTGAGATCTTCTTTATCGTCTTTCAGAGCACTTATTAACGAATCGTACGATTCCAGACATTGAGTGACCGATTGGCTCAGTTTCTCAACGGACTGTGTGCTTGCCACCTGCGATTCCATCATCGGCCGCATCCACTCGTTCATAACCTGAAACTGATTTTCCAGTACGGTCAGAATGGATTTGGGCACCTTGTGCATAACGGCGACACGCTGAACCCCTTTGGATTCATCGACAGTAATCGCTCCGGTCGTATAAGCCCGCAGCTCTTCAGCCAAACTCATAAGTGCATCTGCCGTTTCACCGCCCGCTGTAGGCTCTGCGGAAGCAGTAGCTTCCTGAGTGGCTTCAGGCTGAATAGTCGCCAGACTCTTTACGCCATCACTAATGGTGTCGCGAATCTCTTCCAGTCCATCACTGAAGCCCTGCATTTGTAGAACGACTTGACCAAATTGATCGTCGGATCCCACACCTTTGAGCTTCATATTCTTTACGAAGGCTTTTTTGATGTCGTCCCAGCGAGCTTGCTGTTCGTCATCAATCCAGCCACACATTTCGTACAGTTTCAACAAGTTCGCTTCGGCATCACTAGTTAGCGTCTGGGCGTCATTTTCATAACTGCCCTTGATCAAAGTCTCCAGTTCATCATCGTTCATGATCGGAAGTACTTTTTCAGCGATACGATTCATATTTCGATAAGAACCCTGCAGTTTGAATGGAGGTTCCGTTCGATATTCATCAGCCTGAGCAGCAGAGTTGATGTATTCACGATTAACCATGAGTACAACATCCCGGACTCGCATCAGCTTCTTCATCGTATTGACCATCTCGCTGACTTCTTCCATCGAGTAATTCGCTTCGAATTCGACGCCCTCCTGAGAGCCCGTTTCGGCAATACGAATCACGCTGTAGACATCCTGTTGACTACGGCTGGCTAGTTTATTGAGTACAGGATTGGAAGTCAGACAGTTTTCGAGATAACTCATCTCAAACGCGTCTTTGGTGTCACCAATGATCTCACCGAGATTGTAAATATCGGCACGGTTTGCCAGCATGTCCGGAATCTGGAATTTGTCTCCACTTTCCGTATATGGGTTCCCAGCCATAATCACACACACTTTACGTCCGCGTAGATCATATGTCTTGGTTTGGCCTTTATAGACCCCTTCGATTTTTCGCTGAGCATCACAAAGCGAGATGAACTTTTGTAGAAACTCAGGATTACAGTGCTGAATGTCATCCAAATAGATCATCACATTGTCACCCATTTCGAGTGACAGGTTGAGTTTTTCAACTTCTTCCCGAGCTCCGGCATTTGGAGCTTCTTCCGGATCCAATGAAGTCACTGCGTGACCAATAGCCGGACCATTGATCTTCATGAAGATAATCCCCAGACGATTGGCGATGTATTCCATCAACGTCGTCTTCCCATACCCAGGAGGAGAGATCAGTAAGAGCAAGCCCATCAAGTCAGTACGTTTCTGGTCACCAACCACTCCGATTTGCTTGGCTAGATTATCACCCACCAGTGGCAGGTACACTTCGTCGATGAGGCGGCTTCGTACAAATGAAGTGAGAACACGTGGGCGGTATTCATCGAGACGCAGATCATCCCTGGCCTGATCGATAACTTCCTTCTTCACCTCAATGTAGTCACGATACTTCGGCACGACGACGCGTTCGAATCGTTCCATCTTGGTGATGAAGTCGTTGTAGTTGAAGGGATATGTTTTATCTTCAATGACGCCATGATTACCAATCATGTCATTGATAACTCGTTCAACTGTACCGTCGACGACTTTCTTTTTATTCACTGCCCCTTTCATGAGCATAACGGCGAGTTCATCGACATAGTCATCCGCCGTTGCATCCTGAGATGTTTCACGCAGAAAGGCTTCGAGCCAGTCACGTAATAGGATGAATCGTTCCAGTGGGCTCTTTGCTAACTTAGTCACACTGGACTTAAATTTATCCACGAAGCTGTTTTGCTTTAGATGTCGTTCAAAGGCTTCATATAATTCTGCCGCCTTACGACTAATCACAAACTGATTACTTACCGTTAATTCTTCGAAGAGATAATTTGCAGCCTGACTAACATAATCCTCTGAGATAACTCCGGTTTGCTGAGCAAACTCTGCAAGCAACGGCTCAATCACCGCAACATACTGTTGTTGTTCAGCACTACTTGGGAACAACTGCGAAATAGTCCCCACTCCGCTCAATCGGGATTGAAGCAACGCCTTTTGAGCTGTATCTCCAAAGTGCTGCCAGTACAGTCTGGCTAATGCGCGGGACTTGGTATGGTACCGCAACAACCCAATGGATAATTCCATCTCAGCCAGAGTCTTCACAATCTTGGCAGCATCGAGATCATGGACCCCTTTTGCGTAGGCTTCGGTGTATCGTGGCCCCATAAACTTCTGAAGTTCGGTGACACGTTGTTCATCGTCAAGCGTTGAAAATGCTTCCAAAGACATTTCAGTATTGGCATGCAATTCTTCAAACATCTTATAGGCCAGGTATTCACCTCGATACACTTCCATGTTTTCCGAAATGACTTCCTGTTGCCAGACATCTCGCGTTGCCAATAGGCGTTCATCTGTAATCTGTTCAAAGAAGTCCGTACCCGTGAGGTGATAGAACATTTCCCCGTCACGTAGCACAGAAGTTAAATCGAGTGATTGGATGTTCACTGAGAAATTGTGATTACCAAACTTGATGACATTTTCGCCATCGACGTACAAATCCTGGCGATCCTTCAACTGACGTACGGCATCTTCCCGTACCGTTTTCATACGACTTTGGATATCATCTACTTTGACACTGTCATCTAGTTCTTTCAGTTGATCGACTAGGTCACGAATTTTCTCGATCATCAAGTCAGAAGCAAAATACGCATTAATCTCGTTTACCGATTCGAGACTGTCTACTCGTGACTTCACCCCTTTGAGAATACGGTCAGCTGCATTCATTAATGCATTGGCTCGCTTGTTACGTTCTTCAACAAGCCCTACTTTTCTCGTTTCAAAGGCGTTGTATATTTCCTCTCGCTTGTCCGTCAATTGAACAACGAATTCATCAAACTCCGCAAATCGACCTTCCAGCTCTTCTAACTGGATCATCATCTTCGTGAGGAATTCTTCACACTTCAGTGGAGAGTCACAGATGTCGAGGTAGTTCACAACGGCCTGGTTGAGCAACTTCATCTGCGAATTGAATTCAGCCACCCCTTCTACACTCATCAGGTCTTTAACCTTACCTTTGAGTGAGGCTCGGGCAGTATTCACTTTGCCAAAGATAGCCGAGATATTCTCGATGATCCGTGTACGCTGAGTTGCATCTTCGATATCTAGATTGCTGACAATATCGATCAGCATTTCGAGTTCGGTAGCACTTGCGGAAATCTCTTCTTCCAGTGCTTTCGCATCGGTCACCTTGGCTAAATCCGGAATCGACTCAGCCTGACCATCCACGCGTTTGGCATACGGTGCTAAAGCATCATCACGCAGAAGGAATTCAACGCAGCGTTGACTCAGACGCTCATTACTTTCAGCCACCTGTTCTTCGAGTTGATCAATCAACTCACCGTCGTTGTAACGCAACTCACGTAGCGAAATGATCTCACCACGAACGGCTCGTAGCTCTGCCAATGCCTGGACAAATTCATCGATATTTTCGAATCGACTGTTCTGTACAACTCGCAGAATCTCTGTCACTCGCTCTTCAGCACGACGTGACTGTTCCAACGTATTTTGCTTAACGCGAACTACCTTTTCGAATTCGTCGATCGCAGATTCTGCGGCCTGTCGAATTTCCAAAAGCGGCTCAGAGACCTTGAAACACTCTTCATTGGTGGACCAAAAATAAGCGTCCACCACATCGCCCGCAGCCTTGGACAAATCGTTGTAAAGGCCGGAGTAGCTATCGTCCTTTTCGATTAACGAGATAACTTCGTAACATTCGGCCATCCCGCGAACCAGATCCTTGTTTCCAATTTTATAAAGGAAGGAATCTGTATTCGTCTCAGGTACATAATCGTCTGAAACATACGGTGTTTGCCAGATCTGCAAAGCGTGATGTTTTTGAGGTTCTTCCTGAGTACGGAAGCAAACCATTTCCCCGGCATGGAAGAAAGATGTTCCGTTACAGATAACAGGAGTATCAACCTGTTGTTGGATTAAGTTGTATCTCAAAAGGACATAGGTACCGGTATCTTCACAGTAGAAGATATAAAGGTAGTCTTCACCGTTAGGAGCATCCATACGGCGATCAAACTTCATGTGCTGGAGTTCGGTGTCAAAGACCTTGAACTCGCCTGTGGCCAAAGCATAGCCATTGGCAAAGATCACTCCGTGATCATCGGGAAGCAGCACACAGGATTCTTCAATGGAATCACAACGCCAAACCCGTTTAATTTTGTCGTTGTAGATAAAGTAGCGGTAATTCTCTTCCTGGTAGGGGCGGATTTTAACCAGGATCAAACTTCCGTTAACCGCGTATAGAACTTCAGAGTCATCTAGTGTCTGATCAACATTCTCAACAGGTTCCGAATAAATCCCTTCCCCTGTTTCTGTGTTATTCTCAATTTTGATGGTCAGGTCGCCACCGGTCGATTCGACAAACAATCGGTCGTCGATACTGATATGTGGGTGTCGGCCTTCTTCAAACTGATCGCGAGTCGCTCGTCGCCAGGGGAAATCATGCTGGGAAGGAAACTTCACTTCGTGGTCACTACGGTTATCCACGTAAGTGAGTTTATCGCCTTCGATCTTCCATTTCAGACTCTTATAGTCGTTGGCGCCTTTACCGACTCGGAAAGTCATGTACAGGAAAGGACCAATGACAAAGAACTTGGCAAATTCAGAGTCTTTGTAGTATTTGTAGATTTCCTGAAAGTCACGCTCAAACTGAGGATCACTTAAAAGCGTGGACTCTTCAACATGAAAGGAACCGTCGCGGAAGGTGTAAACCGCGAAGACGTCAGCGGGGTGCGTGGTTTGACGCAAACCAAAGTGGATGTTGTAGCCAAAAATGAATTGCTCACCGATGGCAATCATATCGCGAGCGACACAATTGTGTTCAGTGGTTACACGCTCAGTTCCTAAAAGCGTGGTTTCAATTGCTCCAAAGACATCCTTCCGCGCTCCGTTCAGGCTGGTAAGCCGATCTCGTAACTCGCCGGCGAAGCTCTTGAGTCGGTTTCGTATGATTTCATACGTACCGCTCTCCAGCTGTGGCGAATTCTCCTCGGGAGTCTGCGTGTTGTCTGGCTGCTGTTCTTCTTGAGCCATGGTACGAACTCTCTAATGATTATCCCAACAAGGAATAGTTATCCGAAGTAAGTTTAGGGAGTACACCTGGGGAAAGGAGAGGCAGACCAACCTTCAGCATCCGAGAGTTGGAGGCTGGTCTGCCACATTCCGAAGGTGTACTAACTAACTGATGCCTTATGCATCACCCTGAGCAGCCTGGGCTGTCACAATGGAGCTGGCTTGATTCCCGGCGATCCCGGTACTCTTGGCCATTCCTAACAGACCTTGCAGCTCATTTCGGATCGAGTCCGTTCGAGCCAGACCAATCATCTTGGCAATCAGAGCGGCGATCGAAAGATCTTTCACATCGTCCGTGCTGAGATTGAACTGATCAACCATGCCAAGAATTCGAGCCTGGAAGTACTCAGGATCTCCGTTAAAGAACGTGTCTTTAACATCGCTGACTACTTCACTGTTATTTACAAATCGATCGACAACCTTACCGCCCTTCACAGCGTTGACCACCTGGTCGAAGAAGGTTGATTCACCGCCGACGATATCGATGCGAGCACTCTTCAGAGCTTCACCCATAATGTTCGACTGAGCTTCTGCGATTTGACGTTGAGCATCGATCGCAGCGATTTCGATTTCTTTATCTTTATTAAGCTGGAGTTTATATTCTTCGTGTTCTTTACCCACATCGTCGAAGAGCTTCATCGCATTCGCTTTCTCTTCGATACCTTGAGCTTCTGAACTATATTTCAGCTTCATGACTTCTGCTTCGGCTGTACCTTCTTTCGAGATACCTTCTGCCTTGGCGACCATTCCGGTTGCTTCCGCTTCGGCGTGACGTTGAACAACCACTGCTTCTGCAGTTCCTTGTTTCTCGGTCGCGACAGCTTTCGCTTCCTGGCCTTTGGCTTCCGCTTCGGCTTTACGCTGGATCACAGCAGCTTCTGCATAACCATCTTTTTCTTTCGCATCTGCCTTCGCCGCAATGACGTTTGCTTCTGCTAACCCACTGGCTGCTTCGTCAGCGGTTTTCGCTTCCGCTAACATCTTGGTAGCCTGAGTTTCCTTTTCCGCTCGCTGACGGTGAGCTTCTGCTTCGATCACGATTTGTTCGGCGTGACGTTCGGCAGCTTGTTTCTCAGCATCGGCTGCTTTGACTTCTTTCACCAAGGATTCTTCTGCTGTCATTTCAGCTTTGGTGACGGTAACTCGTTTGAGTCGGTCGGCAGTCGCGAATTGTTCGGTATCTTTGATACGTTCCTGTTCTTCGACAACTCCACGTTCAACGATCACTCGTTCACGAATGACTTCCTGGATATTTCGCTTTTCGACTTCGATCGCTTTGTCTTTATCGATGTCTGCCAAGGCAATCACACGTTCACGGTCGGTTGCTTCCAACCCACGGTCACGTTCGACACGTTCGGTTTCAACCGCATCCGTACGTTCTTTGTTCTTACGAGCCACGATGATCTGACGATCTTTGTTCTCTTCAGCCACCTGAAGTTCTTCTTCCGTTTGAATTCGGCGACCTTCGGCACGTAGACGTTCTTCTTCGCGAACGACAGCGGCCTGAGCCTGTTCACGCGCGGTCACTTCTTCAATTTCACGGCGTTGACGCTCTTCAGCTTCTACCTGCTGACGCTCCAGAGCCAGGATTGCTTCCCGAGCTTCCACGTCCTGCTTGGTAATCGCCTTTTCTTTTTCACGCTCAATATCATTGGCTTGAATCGCTTCACGAGCAGTCAAATCCGTAATCTTCTTAATACCTTCCGCATCAAGAATGTTCTTAGGATTCAACGCTTCAACCGGCGTTTGTTCCAGATAAT
The DNA here is from genome assembly GCA_938082855.1 of uncultured Pirellulaceae bacterium. Classification (GTDB taxonomy): domain Bacteria; phylum Planctomycetota; class Planctomycetia; order Pirellulales; family Pirellulaceae; genus UBA721. The sequence goes on from CALKCC010000138.1 coordinate 28,458, forward strand.
CGATCGCAGTACTAACTAATTCGTATCCCTGCAAATCTTCTGCGTCACCCAGAACTTCGGTGATAGCCGCTTTGAATTGATCTCGTTCTGTATACAGATCGACGAAATCAAATTTCTTTCCGATCGTTTTTAAGGCTTCTGAAAACTGAGCGTCAAATAATTCAATCAACGCGTCTCGGCTCGAAGCTCGCTTCGCACCCAGTTTGGCAGCGACCATTTCCATATTGTCAGCAGAGATTCGCAGATAGAAAGCAACTTCAATATCCGCTCGGATATTGTCTTTACAAACCAATCCTTCAGATCCCTGACGTTTGATCTCAATCCGCTTAACGGACAGATCCATACGCTCGGCCTGGTGAGCCAACGGAATGACAAACATCCCGGAACCTGAAGCAGCTTTTACGCCACCCACACCGGTACGAATCACAGCCTCATCAGGGCCGACTTTGACATAGAATTTATTAAGGGCCACCGCCAGAATCAGCAGTAAGAAAAGCCCTGCACCAATGGCGATACCGGTAATCACGATACCGTTTAAGGAATCGCCTTGTGCGACTAGGAACTCGCTAAACATTTTCAGTTTCCTCGTTGTTGTCCGTTGTTTCCTCGCCCGTCGAACGCGATTCCGCAACAATGTACACCTTCTGAGCGTTGTCATAGCTCACGACGGTTACCCGAGTTCCATTCGGGATTTCTTCTCCAGCCGTCCTGGCTTCACTTATCAAATCCCCCTCTTTGCGAGCGATAAAAATCTTCCCGCGAGTTGAGTGGGTTGTAATTCTTGTTGTGGCCTGGCGTCCAACAAAGGAAGCCCGGTCCAGTGTGTTTTCCTTAAACCAATTTCGCATTGGTTGAGTGACGAACTTTGTGGCAATCGCTCCGATGCCAGCCACCCAAAACACGCGAAAGGCGACAACTCCTGACGCAGCTTCCTCAGTAAGTGGCTTGTATTTATCCACCCCGATCGAGGCGAAAAAGAAACACATTGCGAAAATTGAAAACCATAACATCAATGGAATGGTTCCAATATTTAGCCATTTAAGCGGCATCAGACCAATTCCCATGAATCCGTCCATACCACCAACATCTGCATCCGTATCAAAGTCCAGATCGAAGTCAATCGCATCCAGACCCAGCCCGGTCAATACCGAGATGAGCCAGTAGGCAATCACAAACAGAACCAACCCTGTGGATACAATCAGGGGAGCACTGAATAAGTAATTTACGATTTGTGTTAACTGATCATTCATGACTATTCGTATTAACCAATATCGGAAAAGTACATTCCAAGTATCGCCGATAGCATTAAAGCTGCATCATTACGTTCTCTCTAATGACTAGAAAAAACAGGAAACACAGCCAAGCTGTAACGGTTGTGCGGGTTATACCGGCAAGACATGATTCAGCCCGCAGGGATCTCTCCGCATCAACTACATCTAGGTATTCGTTTGTCACAAGGTTTTATTGGGGTTAAACCAAAGGCATTTCACCGAAATTTCCGATGTCTCACCTCGTTTCATTCCCAGTGTGTAACTAAGCATCCTGTGCAATTTAAGCTTGCGCAGTTTGCCGAGCTTGAAAGGAACTCGATCCAACTACCCGGTTCAGGTAGATGGTTTCCTTGTCCAGAAAGCAGCCCAAAGGCTACTTGATACCGCCCACGAATCATGTTTCATGACATGAATTGGTCGCGGTTTAGCTTACATTCCTAACCGTTTTGTGCCTCAACAGCACAAAACTAGCTTCTTTATATATAACTCGAAATACTCCAACTTGGCCGGAGCTCAACCACGCTTAGGTTAATCGAGTGAATCCCACAATTTCTCGAAGTGGCCGATAAAGGGCCGAGTAATTGTCGGATCATCTGTAACAAGAAAATTCTCTTCATTATGATGGTCGGCGCTACGTGTCCAGTTGTAACTACCGGTCAAGGTTGAAGTCTTGTCAAAGATGGCGTATTTGTGATGCATATGATGAGGTGACTGGTCCACGCGAAGTGGGATCCCTAAACTATTCATCCGGTCTACATCAGAACCTGGGTCGAGTGCTTTATCGTTATCGGTAATCACCCGAATGTTAACTCCACGCACATAGGCATCCCGAATGGCCTGTGTAATTCGGTCATCTGTAATGGTGAAAACACAAATATCCACCGTTTGTCTAGCTCTCTCGAACAGATTACAGATTACCTTTGGGCAATCATCTCCGGGGCTGAAGAAAACATGCGAGTCCTTACCATCGGCTGCGTCTTGTTTCTGAAACGACTTAACTACATCTTCCAGCCAGTCCAGAACTCCTTTGGCATCCGGGCTGATGAGTTCTTCACGAGCAATCTCAAAAGCACGATGACGCAAAAATGCAAGTTGATGATCCGCGGAGCCGTGTTCTCGCACGATTCCGTTAAGTATCTTCTTCTCACCTCGAGATACTCGGGCGTCATCCAAAGTACGTTTCAGGAGTTCATCAATTTGTTCTGTTTTCATCGTGTTCTGCTCGATTCGTGTCGTTAGTATCCCAGGCGTCGATTCAATCTCAAAAGTGCTCGAGCCTATGACGTAGCAGGTTCGGCAGTTGATTCCACGGAAGGTGGTGGTGCACCTTCAGAGCCCGTCTCACTTTGTTGAAACTGTATATCCACTATAGCAGCCCCAATCGAATCCCCAAATGTATTGGTTGCCGTTCTAAATCGGTCTAACAACCAGTCAATCGCCAATACTGACGAAATCAACTCCACTGGAAGATTCACAGCATTTAACACAATCATCATGGTGACCAATCCGGCTTCAGGGATGCCTGCAGCTCCAATTGCCGCCAATGTCGCTGTCACCGCCACAATCAACTGGTCGGTGAATGTCAGTGGTGCCACATCAAAGCTGCCGGAAGCGACGGCGATATTTGCGATAAAAATTGCAGCCGCTGCTTCATAAAGGGCAGTACCGTCCATGTTGATCGTTGCACCTAGCGGCAAAACGAAATTGGTTGATTTTTTGGAGACTCCGGCCTTGTTGGCGCATTCCATGGTCAATGGCAAGGTCGCTGAACTGGAGGCGGTCGAAAAGGCCGTCAGCAACGCCTCAGACATCTGCTTCATATACACATACGGATTCTTCTTTGTAACCAACCAGTAGATCAGCGAAAGAGTAACAAAGGCATGAAATCCTAGCCCTACTAATACGGTGAGTACGAACATGCCGCTCTGCGCGATCACCTGCCCTAACTCCCCTTTGGCGTTGGCCTCTCCAAAGTTAGCTGCAATCAGGCAAAAGATTCCGATCGGAGCAATATTCATCAACAACATCACAAAGCTCATCATGGCATCATTGATTTGGCCCACCATTTCCGTAATGGCCTCCACCTTTTCGCCCATCGTTGTGAGCATCCCGGCAAAGATAATTGCAAAGACGATCAACGGCAGCAAATTCATCGTGGCCGCTGCTTCGAACAGATTGTCGGCAAACAGCATCAAAACCAGATTCCCAAGGATCATTCCTATCCCAGGCTCTTCTTCTTCCAAGCCGGCACTCAAGCCCGGGAATATCTTGGCTAACTCTCCCTCACTAAGACCTGTTTGAACATGTAAAATCCCCAGCACTTTCTGAATATCTTTTCTGGTAACAACAACTTCACCACCATGCTCTGCAGCTTCTTCGGTCTCAAGTCCTGTGTGTCCGGTTGCGTTTTCATGATTTTCTTCCGAGGTATCTTGAGCTACAACCTGTTCCGGGGCTGCGGTGTTGCCATCAGCAGCACCGGGATTGAAAATATTGACGACGATCAATCCAATGGTCACGGCCAGAACGGTGGTCGCCAAATAGTACCCCACAGCAGTCGCACCTGGTTTTCCAAGTTTCCGCACATCACCAAGGCCTAAGATCCCGTTCATGACGGAAGCAACCACCAAAGGAACTACCATCATCATCAATGCCCGCAGGAACACTTCCCCGCCGATTCCGATACCTTCGAAAATACTGAGCGTCGTCTGTTCATTCTCAGTACCCATCACTGCCGGCAAGATCAACGCCGTGAGGATCGCGAGCACAATTGAGATGATGATATAGAGAGTTAGGTTACCGTGACCCTTTTTTCCTTCTTTAGACATATACCCGATTCACTCCGGAGATTTATTGCTACTTTAAAACTAACTGACTAACTAAAAGACGCGAAACCAATGCCGAGCGAGGCGCAGTTTTTGTCAATCTGACGATAATAATCTTAGATTTATTATTCTGAGTTAGCAAAGAATTCGAGCGCCGCAGGATGAAAATCCACCGGATGCTGACTGGCTGCTGTACGAGAAAGCAAATTGAGACGTCCTGCAATGCTGCCGTTTTCACCAGGTTCAAAGATCGCAGTCAGCATTCGCTTCACCAAAGCTTCGCCTGCATTCGCATTACTAACCAGAAACGCCATCGTCGCGACCGTTGGAGTCAATTCAGCTTCCACTTGACTCAGGCCTTTCCCTGAAATGCGATCACGATGATATCCGATCTGCGTAAGGTCGTTGATCTGCTGCGGTGTTAATCCAATCAACTCAAAGCGATTGTCATTCAATAACTCCCGCAAGACAACATTCTCGGTACGAGTCGTCACGATCCCTGCTTCGA
>CALKCC010000139.1 GCA_938082855.1 uncultured Pirellulaceae bacterium
TTATTCCAGAAGATATCCTCGACCTGGTTGTCGTTGAGTCGTTCTGCCCAACAGGCCCATTTGAGAGATCGTAGGTGTTCCAGACCCACCAAAACTGGATCGATCTTGAGGTGTTTTTCTCCCCAGACCGGAGTGTCTTCATAGAGCCAGAGGAACGAGTCGGATACTCCTAGGCTGCGGCCTCTCATATGGCTAACCGGATAGTCACACCCGTACATAAAACGCTCATGTCCCATCAGTCTCAAAATAGCCAAATGCGCCATCGGCTCGCAATTGGCACTACTATCGAACCACAGGTTTTGTAATCCCTGTAGTTTTGGAAGTCCTTCCAGATTGTGGCTGGGTTGAAATGCTCGTGCAGAATGCGCGAGAATTAGTTGCATGTTCGGATATTTCTCACAGTAATAACGAATACATTCGATGTTGGCGGGATCAGCTAGTGCTCGCTTTTTCACAATGTGAAGCGTGATAAACCAACCCTGTTCGTGGCACAGCCTGACCTGGTCTTCAGGTAGAAATGCCTCTATATCTGCTTCCCAGGTCGGGGTGAAATCTGCCATGGTGTGGTAACACTTCAGACCTGTAAGCCCCAGCCGGTTTGCATGCTCGAGAATCCAGTCCGGATCGTCATCTGGTTTAACAAAGAAATTCCCGCGATTGTTGGGGTGAGCCTTCACTTGCTCTGCAGCCCATTCATTTGCCTCCAACTGATACGTAAGCTGCTCCTTACCTACAAAGGGAATGAACATGGCATTGGTAGGTCGAGCACCATGAATTTGCTTCATCGCTTGTTGGTAACGATTCCAGTCCACCGATTCATCGGTAAAGGGATAGAACTTAGGTTTCCATACGTGAGTATGAGCATCATAAATCCTGTCTGGTAGGAATGGATCTATTTCGCGTTGAAAGAATTCGATGTCGTGATTGTCAGGCATGGGGCGAGTTTTAAGGAGAGGTTACTTTGAATTTGGCGACAACTGGGTAGTGATCGCTGATGATTTCCAGAACGGGTTCGTTACGTTGTACTGCTGCTTCCGTGATCTGCCGAGATAATTTCGGAGAGGACAGAATAAAGTCGATTCGTTCAAGGAAACCGGATTGTAGTTTGGGGGTATTCGAGTGGCCCAAGATTGTCGTTGGAAAGGATCCTAACTGCAATGACTGGTCGTTGCTTGGAGACTTAATGGATTGTTCAAATTGGGTGTGAACGATATCAATGAGTGGTGTCTGCAGGATGGTATTCATGACATCAAAATTCCATTGGCCATCGATGATAAATCGGTTTGCGGGAGAACGTTTACTATCGGAAGGCAAACGCCGCTGAATGAGAGGCTTTTGTTTATTGAGCCAGTCTGCATCGGTTTGAGCATGAGCATTGAAGTCCCCCATCAGAATGACTTCTCTCTTTTCGTCGATGAGTGTTTGCACAAGTGTTTGCAGATGAGATGCTTCCTTTAGCTGGCCAGTTCTTGAACCGGGCCAGAGGTGGCAGACAATGATATCGATTCCGTATGTGCGGCAGTGTAGGTATCCGTGCCAGAATCCGGAAGTCTGTCGACTGATGACGGTGATTTCTTTGCGACTGCTTAGTCCGATGTTATAACCTCCCCCTTTTAGTGTTACCGCATAGGGGTGGCTCCATTCGTTGGCCGCATTCTGAAGTCGTTTCTCATTCCATCCAACGAGTTCCTGCCAACCGGCGATATCGGGAGCAAGTCTATTCACCCATTTCACACACTCGTGATACGATTTACCTCCCTGAAAACCATTAAAGACGTTGTAGTTTAGGACGGTGAGGTTGTACTCCGTCTCCGATGAATCTTGCGCATTGATTACTGCACAAGGGAAGGAGATGGCACTAAGCAATGTCGTGATGAATAGAACTTGAGAAGACATTGTGAGCGAGGTTACCTATTGAAGCAAGTCGATTGAATTCTGTGTGTCGTATTGCTTGAACTCTGTTATCAATCCATTGTGAATTAATAGCGGTGGAATTGATACAAGAATCTAATCGAGTCGCTCTTGGCTTGAAGTTAAGACATCAATTTGGCAGTATTCGAATAGTCGCGATTTCTTGTTTGATTTAATTGGCCTTGGGAATTATTTTAAGAACGCCGATTTAGAGTTTTCTTTTGTATTCAGTGAATCAGCATTTATGCCAATTTCCTTGCACCACGAATCGCCTACGGTCACCTCGTATTGGGTCCAGGGCTTCAGAAATGGCGAGGATGCCGTCTCGCAGATTTTTACGACACCCTAAAAAACCCACAGTCGCGTAATGATTTGAGTCGCCTTCATGATAAATGAATCTGTCATTAATCAATTTGAACATGCCTGGCATCAGGATGAACCGCAGGCCATTTCATCCTTTCTTGCGATGCTTTCTGCAGAAGAGTTAAGGCCTACGCTGGAAGAACTCATTTGTATTGAATTGAAATTTGCCTGGGATCGCTGGCGAGTTTTAGGGCAGAAGCCAGAGCGGATTCCTAAATCCGTTCTTGACTACATTCTTGAATTTCCTGTCCTGCAAACACGGACAAATGTGTTACGTGTCTTACAGGAAGAAGAGAAGTACTTGGAATCCAATAAAACAAGGCCGGTAAATATCGATCGGTTGCTTGAGAATTTGAAGGACTGGGATCTTTCGGTATCCGATCTACCTCCTTCATTCGTTAAGGCGGTGCTTACAAGCAATAAAACGGTTGACTTGACTCAGCACGATAGTGCCAGAGACAGAGCATCTGGTTCATCAGTAGATTGGAAAGAACTCTTGGAAGACGAATCGGTTCTTGAAACCCATTCGCCAATCAGAGAACTGGATCACTACCTTCTCCTCGAGAGAATTGGTGTGGGTGGTATGGGGGTTGTTTATAAATCGTTTGATAAAAAACTAAAACGATTTGTCGCCGTCAAGATGTTGCGCAGAGTCGCCACGGGCACTGGTAATTCAGCGTCGCGTTTGGTGATTGAAGCGAAAGCCATCGCTCAATTGAACCATCCAGGAATCGTTAAGCTTTTTGAGGTGGGGACAAGTGAAACGGGTCCTTACCTAGTCATGGAATTGATCGAAGGTGGAGATCTTAAGGCACGTATGAAGGCCGAAGAGCTCTTCGATTTTCATCAAGCTGCAGAATTGATTGGTAAGTTGGCCATAGCTTGCGCTCATTGTCACGAGCATGGGGTGGTTCACCGAGATATTAAGCCGGCTAACATACTTTTTAATGAGCAATCAGAACCAGTACTAACAGACTTTGGCTTGGCTAAGGATGAACAGTTTGAGCAGCAGTTGACATTGAGCGGTGATATTATTGGTACACCGGCATTCATGCCTCCGGAGCAAATCACTCATGCCTCTAAGTCAAATACTCCGCAAATTGACATTTATTCCTTAGGTGCCGTTCTATACCAACTTCTGGTGGGACGCCCTCCGTTTCTTGAAAGTACGACTGCCGAGACTGTACGTAAAGTGACTGAAGGGAATCCGGTCCCACCCCGAGCCATTCGTGCGACCATTCCAAGGGACTTAAATACAATCTGTATGAAGTGCCTGGCCAGCAACCCGAGCCAACGTTATGAGTCAGCCGACTTGCTCCATGATGACCTTCACGCTTTTGTACAGGGACGCTCAATTGCGGCTCGGCCGATGGGACTTGGTGAGAGATCCATCAATTGGTGTAAGCGGAATCCACTTCGTTCCTTAATAAGTGGATTTGCCGTGATACTTCTCATGGCCATATTCATCTTTCAGTTTTTGCAAAACAGGACACTGTTTGAGCATGGAGAACAGTTGCAAGAACGAAATCATCTACTGGCATTGGCTAAACAGGAATCCATGGACCATGCCATTGCTTCTGATCGTTCTGAATATGTAGCCACCATTAATTTGACATCGAAAGATATTGAACGTTGGAACTTTGAACAAGCGCAAAACCGTCTTGTTGATCTTAGTCAACGACAGGAGGACCGGCTGAAGACAGTGCAGGGAGTGGAATGGGACTTTTTGCAAAACAATCTAAGTAATGCTTTTGTCAGAATCAGTGCGCCTCCATTGGAAGGCTTAACATCGGCTCGAATCAAGTCCTTTGCATTTGACAAAACGGGGGAAACGATTTTATACAGCATCGAGTATTTCCAGACGGTCAAGAATGAAGAGGGAGATACCGATCGCAACTCAAAAATGTATTTTCAATTGTTTGATATTGCCCGTCAGCAATTCATGTTTGAATTGCCCAAGGTAATTGAAGAGGAAGTGCCATGGTCTCAGGATGGTCCCCTGATCGAATCTATAGGACCATCCCAATTTCTAGTAGGCTCTCGTTCCGGATTGTTTTTGGTAGATTTCGAGTCTGAAACACAATCAGCAGAAATCGCATACGAGAAATGGCTCGATGGTCAGATCGAAGCAATCTATACATTGCCGTCAGGCCGAGGCGTTCTGATCGCTTATCGACAGGCTGTTGGTAAAGAATTAAAAGTCGAGTGGTGGCAGCAGAATGCGTCGGACGAGACGTTGACGCTTGTCGAATCCTACCATCATTCGGATCTAGCAGATGAGAGTGAATTGCCTGTTCACTTAGCGGTCAATGCGAACGAACAGTTTCTGGCCCTAACCATTGGGCAATCGCTTGTGGCGTTTAATCTTCAATCGGCGGCTGCCATGGGGAATGTGTTAGCAGAAAATCCACTTTCCCAACAACGCCCCGATTTGGGGATGATCAAAGACGTCACCTGTTTTCGCTATGGTGATCGAGATTTAATAGCCTTTGCGGGACACAACAAACTAATCGAAGTTTATGAATTGGATGTGGTAAGTTCGAACCTAGAACGGGTGAATGTCATTGGCGGACATCTAGGTATGATTCAAAGTCTGGATTTTGATCCCGCGTCCGGCGTTTTAATATCCGGCTCCAATGATCGAACCGTTCAATGTCAGCCACCGTTTGGAAATCTTCAAAAATGGGTGTTGGATGAGCATAGTTCTGAAGTCATGCAGACGGAAATTTTCGGAGACAAATTGCTGGCTTCTTGTTCGTTGGATGGAACGCTAATTCTTCGTAATCGTTTTCCGTACGAAAGTGTTACTCTGGGGCAGCATATACCGACCTATGATTTTCAGATCCGAGACCTCCAGCCCCTGGCAAAGCATCAGGAATTGATAGTTTTGGGAGCCAGTGTGGATCGCCGAAGTGATTCAGGCGTACTTCTTATTCTTGATGCCAACACACATACGGTTAAACAGAAATTGCCTTTACAGGAATTGGCGACTCGCATCGCGGTCTCCAATGATCAATCTAGCGTCGTAATTGCGTTAAGAAATGGTATGGTGCTGGTGGTTAAGCGAATTCCGGAAACCGGTGTTTGGAAAATAGCATTGGCCCGATCGGATGGCCAAAGCCCAGAAACTCAGTTTTTCAAGGCCGCGCACTGCGCTACTTATTGTCAATTCGCCGATGCGTTTTTTGTAGCGGGCCTGTTGGAAGATGGTCAGACTAGCGGTGTGGCTAAAGTAACACTGTCAGACTCACCAGCACTTCTGGATACGCAGATTCGATTTGAACAACCAGCCATCAGAATTCAATCCATGGATGAGCATCATCGGCTGTTGGTTGGTTTGCGAGGTAGAACTGGGAGAGTAGTACCCCAAGTGGCCGAATTAGTTTTTGAAGGCAACGAATTGCAATCGCTAGGCCAGATTGAGGTAGGTTTCCCGAGCACAATTTTAGATTTGGTTTATCACAAATCCGAAAGCACGCTCTTACTAACAGGTGATGATTCGGATTTAAAGGTGCTGGAGTTGCCTAGAGAGGCCGAACCCTTGACCACAGGACTTTCGCAATCCTCAAGTTTGCTAGATAAGCTATCAGCCCCTATCTCTTATGTGGGGCACTTTTATGGAATTAATCGTTGCGTCGCGATTCCATCGGAGCAGCGTTGTGTGACACTGGGACTAGATGGCCAGTTGATTTTTTGGGATTTAGAAACGAATGAGCAGTTACTCTCCTATCGTTTGGAGGGCAAGAAAGTAGGCGCTTTGGTCCTAAATCCTTCGAATCAGGAGCTAATTGTCACGATCGATGACCGTATTGTATTTATACCGATCACTAGGAATGAATGATCACCTTCGGTTCTAGAGGTAAGAGATGTGTGTGAATATTCCACGGCAGTTTTCTTCTTTGAGAGGCTACCTCAATTGCCTTTCGGGAATCTCCAACGTCTAGATTGCCACTTTAAAACTATGCTTCTATCCAACCGAGGTTGTTGTCTGAGGGGCAGTGGGTATCTTAATAGTAAGCGGATGGTACGAGTTTAAGTCGAATGTATGGAATTTAATATGAATTTG
>CALKCC010000140.1 GCA_938082855.1 uncultured Pirellulaceae bacterium
GTTCCATAGTCTGTCGCCATGGAGACATAGGCCGTCGCGGCTGGAATATCCTTCGAAAATCGACGTACCCACAAAGCGTAGTATTTATTACCGATTCCACGATCTGCCGTGGGAGCGTAGCTACGGTAATAACTGGTTTGAGCGGCCAGCAACCTCAATGCCATGTCATTATTCATCGCATTAAAGTGCCCTGTCTCTAATAACTGCTGGCGGACAGCGGCCGCTGACTTGGTATTTCCATTCGACTGCGACCATAGCTTCACCAAAGCGTCGTTATCTGCATTGGCCAATTCCTGCTTGAGTATCTGAGCTCTTCCCTTGTAATCCGCGTTCGCTCGGTTTGCCTGCACCCAACTCGCCGGATAAGAGACCAGACCGCTATGCTCAAGAAACTTTTTCCTGGATGCCAACACCATTCGCACGTCATTTCTGAAGGCATTGTCATCGGGCGAATTCTTAAACAGGTAGTCAATCATCACGTTGGTATCACCACCACCGTCAGGATAACGTGATAGAAACTCACGACACAGTTGCAGTGCCCGATTCTGATTAAAGGCTTCTCCTGTATAGATATTGAAAGCAAGATAGCGGTATAACCGCGCTCTGGAATCCGCTCGCTTCGACTTATTAATCGCATCGCGAAAGACTCGTTCGGTGTCCTGTAGACGAGCGGGTTCACTTCCGTTGAGCGTTATAAACAAAGAAGCGGCGTTATGTGTCACAGCATCGCCCTGCAGACCTTCGCGAAACAACTGTAAAGCTTTCGCGTTATTCATGGCGTTGTAATACTGCAGTGCTACATATTGTTGCAACGTCCACTTTCGTTCATCCGTCGAGAATTTCTGCTTGAACTGATTAAGCAACGACTCGGTCTGCCCCGGATTCGTCTTGCTGTTGTAGACATTCATCGCCTGCTTATATAGCGCATCCGCATCGTCCCGAATCTGACGTGCTCGCTGGTACATATTGGCCGCGTTCGTGTATTGCTGTAACTGTTCATAATTAGCGGCCATTTGCAAATACGAAACTCGTTGCTGATCGCTATCGCCTGCCAGACCTTTTTGGAACAGTCGATTGATCACTCGATTCGATTCCACTCGCTTTGATAGGCGTGAATAAAGATATACAGCGTTATTGCCCATCGCTCTGGCAAATTCCTTCGCCGGGATTTTCTCCATTGCCTCTTCAGATAACGCAGCAGCCTGAGTCTGCAATTCATTTCCCGGCAGACTCTGGTAGATGTAGACGGCTCGCTCGACATATTGCTTTCCGATTGCCGAATTCCCATGACGCTTCCAGACTACTTCAGCCGCTTTGGCCGCCCCCTCGCGGTCTGTCGTTTGTTCCAGTGCATCTGCCAGACGAATCTCAATCGAGGCAGCTTCACCTGAAGCACCATATCGTTCCAAATATTGTCGGCAAGCGACTACCAGTTCGTTATTACGCGACAAGACTTGCTGCGCATCGATTAACTTGAGCATCATTTCACGATGCTTAGGATGATTGACATGCACTTGAGTGAAACGCTGCGTGATGCGCACTAACCCCAACGCGCGACCATGCTTGTAATACTCATCTGACAACTGCAACATGAGATTGGCAGCTTCCGGCGCAGAGTCTTTGTACTTACCAAGTTCCGACTCTAACTGACTCAACTGCTGATTCAACTCAGCCTTCCGAGCTGCCTCAGCGGCTGCTTCCGCTTCCGCTTGAGCATCTTCAGGAGCATCCTGAGCATTCAGTTGAGTCATCAGAACATGAGAGCTTAAGGGCTCCATGGTCATGCTCAAAGTAACGGTTAGAGCCAAGCAAAGAAAACTGATCCGATGACAAGCCTTCGTCGTAGGCCGTGCTGATGTTGATAGCTTTTTCATAGTTCTATTTCTATCGTTGCTTTAGTGTTGGTTTTTGATTGAATGCCAAAGCGTCTCGGGATGGCATTCAGTTTTTGGGGGTTGAGTTATAAAGTAGTCAAGGTAAACAATCGATGATCGACGCCTGTACTTATGTAAGAGCCGAAAATCGAGTGGCGTCCGGTTAAAAACCGGCATTTTTCAAAGCTTCTGCAATTTTCTTGGCTTCCGGAGCCAACTGGCTTACCGGGAAGTCAGCGATTAGCTGTTCAAATCTCTGGCGAGCCGGACTGCGGCGATCCATCCTGAACAGGCAACGTCCATAATTAAAGAGGATCACATCGAGGAATCGAGCATCCGGGTGGCTCTCAAGAACCGTCTCAAACGTATCGATCGCTCTGGAATAATCCTTCTGTAAGTAATAATGGTTGGCCATCTTGGCAACGGCTTCGCCCACACGGCCACTTTCAGGGAACTGATCGTAGACTTTCTTGTATTCCTGAAACGCTTTGTCTTTTAACTGCGACGAAGCGGCTTCGCTAGTCTGAGCATCCGCCATTGCCTCGAAGCACTCGGCGATACCAAATTGAGCTTCCCCTCGGAGCTGACTCGTCTTCATATTGGCTAGTCGGGTATAGATTCCGATCGCACGATTCAATTCACCACCTACACGAGCCACATCGGCCAACTGTAAAAGTGCATCATCCACGAATCCACTCGCAGGAAACTCACGTTGCAATCGCTCGCACATGGCGGCTGCCAAATTCAAACGATCCATTTCGAAATACACGTGCCATAACTGCACATAGGTTTCCTCTAGCAACCGGCCTCGTAACTTCTGTACTTCCGGCATAATTTGCTCACAGACGCCTAACGCCTGAGCATATTTCTCTTCTGCTTTTTTCTTGAGCCCGAACTCCTTGTAGCGATTCCCGATTCGAGTCAAGGCATCTGCTGTCTTCAATTGCGTCTGTACTCGCAATTCCTCGTCGGTGATGAGTGCTCGCGTCACACGGACTCCGCCGATATTCCCCTCCAGGCATCGACCTTTCGAAGTCAGCACAGCAATTCCTTCTCCGGTATGCAGTTGATCTTCATAAGTGATTCGGATTTGATCACCTGGCAACGCCTGCAATTGCCCATCGGCTGCAACTTCTTCCGATCGCACGACTGCCACTGTCGCCCGAAAGACTCCGCTATGAACGGCAGTTGATTCCGGAGCTTCTTGAACTTCTTCATTTTCTTGGGCTGGCTGTTCGGGTGCCGGCGTTTCTACATTAGCTGCCTCTGCAGGTTCTGTCTCCGAATTTGGTTGTGACTCGGATGCCGGCTCCTCTGATTCTTGCTGCAAGGCATCCTCTTCCTCGGGCGTCAGCAAAATCTGCTTTCGTTGCTGCTTCACTTTGGCTTCGGCAAGCGTAATCTGAAGCGTCTCAATCAATTTAAATGGATCGACCTTTTGTTCTTCGTCATCAAACAGTGGGATATCATCCAAAGGTGAATTATCTGGAGTATCGGCTCCCTCTTCCGGAACGCCCTGCTTGGCAATCAACTCAGCCTGCTCAGTTTCAATTTCCTCGTCCGTTTTACGGCGATAAATCGAGATGGTAGCTTGGATCGAATCCGCATTCTCAGTAACATCCCGATCGGCATCCACGATCTCGATATTGGCTGTTTTACCTAACACCACACCGTTCAACGATTCATGAAATGCTCCGTCCTTAAACTGCACCACACCATCACCGACGACAATGACTTCAGAGATCACTTCCACGTCGACTTGCTTATCTTTGGTGTGTGAATCCTTATAGAGAACCTGGACAGTATCTCCGCCCTTGACTTCAAGTATCCCATTTCCAGCCTTGGGAACGCCCAATCCGGTTGGCAATGACCCGAGGACAATTCGTACGTTTCGTCCAATTGGGAAGCAAGCGACAACCTCTTCATCGCCGCCCGATGATTTACAAATCACGTCGACGCTATCTTCAGCATCGAGCACAGCCAGGTCTGCATCTTCCACTTTGACGAAGAATCGTTTGCCGGCTTCCAACTTTTCATTGTTACTATCTTCGTCGGTCAAAGTGGTACCCACTTTTTCCAAGGCTTCAATCGCCCGACTGTAGTGTCCCTGTTGAAAGTGCCCCAAACCTATATAGTAGTAGGCCTGATTTACCTGCGGACTGACGGGAAACTCTTCAATCACGTCCCGCATGACCTGAAAGCACTTACCGTACAATCGCGACCAATAGTGACACACTCCTACATTGAGCATTGCTTCGGCACGCTGATCATCATCACGATTATCTTCGATCGTGACTTCTTCAAAATGCGAGCGGGCTCGATCGTAGGCGCGTTCTCGGTCCAGATAGTATTTCCCCAGTTTCATATGAGCTGCAAAACGAACTCGACTTCGGGGATATCTTTCGATAACCGATTTCCAGATTTCCAGAGCCTTTTCGGTTTCATTGGCATCCATCCGAGCTTCACCAGCTTCGATTAACTGACGGGCAGCTCGGTCTTCCACCAATGAACCACGCATACCTGTGGCCGGTGCGGCTGAAGGTTCAACCTCTTGAGCCTGCGATGCTGGCAGAATTGATACGAACAGGGCCCAAGTAGCCCAGAAGCTAAGTGCGTAAAGGGGGGAACGCAACATGATCCTGAAAACCTCGATCTAGACGATCTTCAAATTGTAGGGGAGGATAAAAATTCGACAAAAAAACCTGGCAGACCAAGTTACTTGGCCATGCCAGGTTTCATTATAAAACCAATAGTTTCGCAAAGGTAACTGGCTGGCGACTTAGCTAAACAGCTCCATCACTGGTGAGCCGTTATCCACCAATTTCATTGGGCGAAGCAAGGGAGTCATGACTTCCTTCTCATGATCGATTCCCATTGCGTGGCACATGGTTGCATGGATGTCAGCCACTTCCACTGGACGATCTTTCGGCATCGCACCATCTTCATCGGATGAACCAATCACCTGACCACCTTTGATACCGCCTCCAGCCATAAAGCAGCTAAAGACAGAGGCCCAGTGATCTCGACCTGCATTGTCATTAATACGAGGCGTGCGACCAAATTCACTTAGCATGATCACCATCGTCTTTTCAAGCATTCCGGATTCACTCAGGTCTTCGACTAACGAAGCCAAAGCCGGATCCATCACTTCACCATGGTTACTCATCGCCGGGAAGTTATTACTGTGAGTATCAAACCCACCACGATTAACCTGAACAAAACGAACACCTTTTTCAACGAGCCGTTTTGCCATCAGAGCACCGCGACCAAAATTGGTATCGCCGTACCGTTCAAGCGTCGTCGAGTCAACTTTATCCAACTCGAAAGCTTCCAGAGCGGGTGAACGCATCAGGCGGACAGCATCTTCGATAGACGTCTGAGTCGAAGTGAGACGTGTATCGTTCTTCTTGTCCAAAAAGCGTTGATTGAATTTTGCCAACTGTTCCAACCGACGATCACCGCGGACCTGACTGATCCCTGATGGGAACGCCAGATAGGGATCTTTTTCGCCAGGAGCAGCGACATAGTAAGCTTCGCATTTTTGTCCCAGGTAACTAGCACGAGGAGCCTGACCACTGATGGTAATATACGGTGGCAAGTCACTGTTGTTATCCAATTCGTGGACAACCACCGAGCCAACACCTGGATGACGTAGATTTGGTCCAGGTAGATAACTGGTCTGCAGGTTATAGCTGGCACGACCATGAGCACCTTGCGTTCCGGCAATCGATCGAATTAAAGCAGCGTTGTGCATCTGCTTGGATAGCTTCGGAAAGATTTCGGAAATCTGCACACCAGGAGCCGAGGTATTAATCGGGCTAAATTCTCCCTGAGTAGGACGACCCGGCTTAGGATCCCAAGTATCAATGTGTGACATCCCACCACCATTCCAGAACAAAATCACATGCTCTGCTTTGGCTTCATGGTCTTTACCTGAATAGGCCAATAGGTCACGGATACTAAACCCGAGAATGGAAGCACTTGTAGCGCCCATCATCGCTCTTCGACTCAGCTTGTAATCATTACATGCCATGGGTTTGACTCTCCTGTTTGGTTTTGTACCAAGATTCAATAAATTAAAAATCGTGTATTAAAGTACCCTGCTTCTTAAGGCAGGAATCTAAATTCGTTGCTGTTTAGCATGACCCATCTCAGGTCTGCCATGCCATCAGAAGGCGTTTTCGCTTCCTGAATCATTTCTTTAGCCCACGCCAATTCTTCCGCTGTTGGATTCCTTGTGAGAATTTCGTGGTAAGCCAGTTCAATTGCTTTTTCAATTTGAGGTTTGCCACCAATCAGATACTTGCTGACCGGTTCAAGGGTTCCCACGCGGGAAGCTTCATGAGTCAAACGGCCATTGAGCATCATCAGGGACTGACGCATGGAGGGATTGTCGTCTCGAGCTTCTCCCAGGTCGTTCCGACTTGTCTGCCCAAACACTCGTACAAAGTGTCCGACCGGAGCAGGTGTCGCCATTCTAAGAGCCGAGCTAAAGCGAGGATTGTCATCGACTGTTCGTTGAACGATCTTCGTTTCGTATTTCATTCCAGCTCGAGGGCGGCGTTGGTTTTCCATCTGCATCCGCTCAGCTTCAAGTTCTTCCTGAGACTTGGCAACCATGACGTCCAGTTCGACTTCATCTTCATCTTTGAGCAAAGCATCGAAGTCCAGTTCGATCGCGTCTTCCAGCGTATAGCCAGCTCCGCCACCGTTTTCCATCGCCATACCTTGGTTGGTCATCTGTTGTGGGTTGCCAGCCAGATCTTGTACGTCGGCCGATGCCAAATCCTGAGGCTCTCCATCCGCAGCTAATAACACTCGGACTTCCTGTTCAATGATTCTTTCGTTTTCACCTTGTCGATACTTCAGGTCAAATAGATGACCAGCCGTAACGATACTGTCATACAGTGATTCGCTAAGCATACGTCGCATTGGCGTCGCCAAAAATGCGGCTTCCAATTCTTCTTGGACTAGTTCATTGGAACCGAGTGGCACCTGTTTTTGCTGATATACATCTGACTGCACAATCGACTTCACCAACTGTTTGAAACTGTAGCCGTTGGCTACGAATTCGTCAGCGATATAACTCAGCGTCTGTGGGTGGCTTGGAGGATTGTCTTCCCGGAAATCATCCACAGGTTCAACAAATCCACGTCCTACCAAATCATGCCAAATTCGATTCACAAAGGACTCAGCAAACAAGCGATTTCGCGGGCTTGTGATCTGCTGTGCAAGTTGCTCTCGGTATTCACTACGTTTGTAGAGACTAGCTTTGACATCAATTTTGTTGATCTCTTCTCGAGCTTCTGCCACCGCAACACTAATGCCATTTCCTGTCGCTGCTTCAACTTTGCCGTCGGCCTCGGCGAGCAGATCATCGAGCGAAGGAGAATTATCTTTGGCCGCTAAAGCATCTGCTTTTTTCTGCAATAGTGCTTCATAGCGAGCAATGAATTCAGGCTGTTCTTTAGCACCAATCAATTCGAACGGGAAGGAGGGCACCATGGCCTTACGTTCTGACTCTTCGGCTTCATCCTCAGGAGGCCACAACACGGTCGTTTGCTCACCTTCCGAAGTGTATACCACTCGAGTGAAGTTACTTTCATAGCGACGAGTCTTTCCAAAGTATGCTGCAACGCTATAGAAATCTTTTCGAGTCCAAACATCAAATGGGTGATCATGACACTGAGCACAACCAATTCTGACGCCCATAAACACCTGCGACGTAACACTGGCCATGGCTAGTGGGTCTGCATTGTCTCCAAGGATAAATCCAACTTCAGGACTTCGCCCGGCTTTTCCATTAGTCGAAATGAGCGTGGCGGCAAATTCGTTGTAGGGCACGTCGTCGCGGATACTGCGATGTACGTGAGCAATCAAGGCCGAGCCTCCAGTCACATTACTTCGCAGACGAAGTAAATCAGCAAAGAACACGGTCCAGCGATCGGCAAATCGAGGGTGTTCGATCAGCTTATCTACCAGTTGGTCCCGACGAGTTTGCGCAGGCCAGTTTTGATATTCTTTAAGTTCTTCCAAGGTGGGAATCCGACCAATCAAATCAACACTGGCACGACGGATAAATGCCATGTCGTCCACTACTCCGACGGAGGCTTTGGTCACGCCGAGTGATTGATTCTCAGAAGAAAGTACGGAATCGATAGTCTCAGCTTGAGTGGTGCTGGCGAGCATAAAGACACTTGCCAATGAAAGAATGCACAAACGCATCATTACCCGTTCCCTTTTTGTTCCTTGTGATTTGTTGCTTAATCAAAAACCACAGTACTTTAATATAGTTAGGCTCTCTTCAATATTCTGATATTAGGAAGTATCGGCTAGCGTTTCAATGAAAAAATAGTTTCCCCCCTACGAGTGAGGGGGGTAAATCAGGCATAGCCCGACTCCAAACTGCCTAAACTGCCAAAACCAGTAAAAAACCCTTAGTGATCCACATATTTGCAGATCACTAAGGGAGCTCTTCTCTTCGGAGTTGGCATAACAATCCAAAGAGTGTTCTCTACTCGCGTAAACGACTATCGCTGTCTCAAAGTACTCAATGAATTACTTGGAAACTCGAGTTTTCTATTTTTTCTCCGGTGGTAACTGAAAAACCTTAGAAGGTTGAATTTTCGTTGCCGGGATCGACTCTTTTTTCAAAGTCCCTTCAGCGGCCTTAGTGGCTTGAGCGGGAACCTGCTTCGCTGGCTTGATCGCTTGAGCCGGTAACGGGGCAACATCTGGACGTCGTTGCGATTGAGGACGAGCCATTGGTGGGCGACCGGACTGAGGAGCCTGCGTGCCAAATCGTTGTCGCCATTGGTTGAATCGTTCCATGGCTTGTTCACGTGTAATCTTGCCCGACTCCACTGCTTTTCGTAACTCCATCATCAGGCGACCCGCTTCAGCACGGACGGCTGGAGACAGAGAGGCTGCCGGACGCGGTCCCCGCTGGCTTCCCGCATTTCCTCGAGGGTCTTGTGGGCGGTCTTGCGGTTGACCTTGAGGTCGATAGGGTGACGCCGGTTTGGCTTGAGATTGAGTACCACTTTTGGTTTGCGGCCTGGTATGTGGCCTAGTCTGTGGAGCACGATCTGTAGGCCGAGCTTGTGGGCGTTGTTGAGTCTGAGGTTTGGCTGGATAAGCTGGTTTACTCTGAGGAGCGTTTTGTGACTTTCTGGCCTCTAGTTTCTTACGAACCGCAGCAATTTTCTCAGCCGCTTCCGCCTTGGAAAGCTCACCGGCGGCTACAGCCTTATAGAGCTTGGAGACATACTGCCTTAAGTACTCCTGGCCACTCGTCTGTGGTTTCGCATCAGACGGCTTTGCCGACTTAGACGGATGAGAGGAGTGAGTTCGTTCCATTGTTTTTGAAGCAGGAGACCCCATTCGTTGTTGTCGCAATTCCATGATCTTCTTCATGGCTTGTTCACGTGTAAGCTTTCCGGCTTCTACAGCTGCTTTAATACGACCTAACTGCTCCTGCACTTCAGGAGGAATCCGCATGGCCATCGTGGATGGTCGAGCTGGAGTTGAAGGGCGTGAAGTTCGAGAGTCATAAGAAGGACGGGAGTAGGATGGTCGAGCCTGTGGCTTACCTTGTGGAGGTCGTTGACCAGGTCCAGTTTGAGGCCCTCTGGGAGCATTCGAGTGGGAACCCTGATGTCGGTCAAACTGAGAATGCTTTTGGGGATGCTGTTGAGGACGCTGCTGTGCCCCTCGGTCTTGCGGACCATGAACTGCCGGACCGTGATTAGGTCGGCTTTGATTAGGTCGACTTTGAGGACGTCCATGCTGTGGCCCTCGTTGCTGAGGACCTCGATATTGGTGGCCGTGAGAAGGGCGTGCCTGATATTTCGAAGGATGTGAATCACGAGTAGGCCGACCTTGCGGTGCTCGATGATGCTGGTCATGCCCTGGGCGGCTTTGCGGACGGTCGTGTTGAGGACCTCGCTGCTGAGGACCGTGATATTGAGGGCCTCGTTGTTGAGGGCCTCGTTGTTGAGGGCCATGGGAAGGACGAGCCTGAGGTGGTCGAGACTGGGGTGGTCGACCATGATTGCGGTCACCATCATCGTGACGATGGTGAGCATCGCCTCGCGACGGACCGTGCTGCCCATGACTTACTGGGCGGCGCGTTTCGTGGCCGTTTGAATCGGGCCCACGCTGAGGAAATTGAGGACCACGAGGTCCGGGCTGAGCCTGTAAGTTGACGCTATAAACTGCTGTCAAAGCAAGCAGTGCTACATTTGAGATACTCTTGAACATGACAGATTGCCTTTCTTGTTCCGGATTAGATTCACCCGTTTAAGATTTTATTAAGTGGTCTTTAAACCAGCGGATGCATCAGCGAGTTTCGATGTTTTATCACAGAATCTGAAAATTCTCTCGCGAACGAAGCAAGGCAGTGCAACGTGCATGATGCACATTACACTGCCTTGACAACATAGCTTCCCAATTTTGACTCAGGACTAATTAGGCCGAGGTGACGGAGCACTAGGCCTTGGAGCCGCTGGGCGTGGAGCCGGAGCACTAGGCCGTGGCGCCGAAGGTGCGACCGACGGACGGGGTGATGGCGGAGCCACCGATGGCCGTGGTGTCGGCACACTTGGCCGCGGCGATGGCGGAGCCACTGATGGCCTTGGAGTCGGTACACTCGGACGCGGTTTCGGAGGCGTCACACTCGGTCTCGGCGTAGGCGCGCTGGGACGAGGTGTCGACGGCTTCGGCGATACGGTCGGTTTGGGGACTGATGGCCGAGGTGCTTTTGGATTCACACGACTCGGGACACTCCCAGCCGGATTACGCGATGGGATCGACGGTGACGTCGAAGGCCGCGTGCCAGGTCGAGTCGGAAATCTGATATCTCCATTCGCACCAGAACCAATCGTCACTCTCGATGGAATTGATCCCGATGTCGAAGGTCGCGGAGCTCCAGAAATACTTCCCGGCGTTCGTGGAATCGATGGCGAAGGCCTAGCAATCACACGATTCGTCGTCCCCGGCGCCGCTGTTGGCAACGCCTTGGCAACCTGTACTCGGGAATGCATTTCCCGCACATGCCGCTGAGCCGATGCAACGGTGACATTCGTCCCA
>CALKCC010000141.1 GCA_938082855.1 uncultured Pirellulaceae bacterium
GCTGGGATGGAAAGAATCGTCTGAGTTTCATTTCACTACACGACGACTTTGTTGCCGAACATTACCCTGACCTTTCTCATGACGAGATGATGCAGGCTATGTATTTAGTCGACCACCAGGGCGGACGCCACCGAGGTGCGGCCGCATTACGAGTGATTTCCAGACGGCTTCCGCGACTATGGCCATTGGCCATTTTGCTTCATATCCCTCTGACCTTACCGCTATGGCAGTGGGGCTATCGACAAGTTGCCCAGCGTAGATATCGTCTCAGTTGTGACAGTGAATCTTGTGAAGTGCATTTTGACAGCCCCCGACAACATTCGGACAACAACTCCGGCAATTAAGCAAAGTACTCAACAGCATTTCTAAAGATGGCAACACCATCGCCTTCCTGCTGCAGTCCCTCTCGAGTCCAACGTGGGTGTTGCGTTGCGTCTAAGAATCTCTCTGGGTGGGGCATCAATCCAAACACTCGGCCTGAATCATCACAGACTCCAGCAACGTTTCGCTGGGCTCCATTTGGATTTTCCGGGAATCCATCAGCCGGCGTCCCGTCCGCATTCACATAACGTAAGGCGAGTTGCTGATTGGCTTCCAACTGATCCGCGATCTGCTGATCACGCATAACAAATTTACCTTCGGCATGAGCGATCGGTAAATAAACCTGCTGAACACCTCTGAGGAAGACACACTTATCTGTCGAGTTTTGAAGGGTAACCCAACGATCTTCATAAAGGCCGTGGTTATTCCAGCACAGCGTCGCCGGTGGATCTCCCTGCGCATCATCTTCCAACAGTAATCCAGACTTAATCAAAACCTGAAAACCGTTGCAGATTCCCAAAATCAGTTTGTCACTGTTTTTGAATTCGTGCATCACATCGGCGAGTTGACTTCTCAGCTGATTTGCAAAAATCCGGCCGGCCGCTACATCGTCGCCATAGCTAAACCCACCGGGGATACACATGATTTGGTATTGTTCTACCAAGGCTGGATTCTCCAGCACTCGATTCAAATGAACGCGATCTGCCTGGCCTCCGGCCAGTTCGAAAGCATACTTGGTTTCATGGTCGCAATTGGTGCCTGGGGCACGTAAGACTAGAACTTTTGGTGTCGTCATGTTTGAGTCCTGTACGGTAACACAGGCCTTTTGGGGAAATATAAATTGCTACAGTTACCAACGCAGTGGCGACTGCCAGGCTTCTTTCAATTGTCCAACGGGAGTTGAGAGCAACGACTGCCCTCCACTTTCAACAACTAGTTGATCGTCCTCGGTAACCGAACCAATGCGTGACAGAGTAGCACCTTCCAATGCTGACTCAAAGGCATCGCAGTTTTCCGGAGCGACTTCTACTAAGAATCTTGTATTGGATTCCGAGAACAGTTTAATCAAGGTGTCTTCATCGCCTTGGTAATCCGCATCGGTTGCCACCTTGGCCAGATCAAGTTTCAGTCCCAGACCACCGGCAAACGCCATTTCCGCCGCTGCCACAGCCAAACCACCTTCGCTGAGATCATGACAAGCTCGGACAAGCCCGGATTTAATCGCCTGATGAACCGCAGGAAACGTCTGATTACAATTCTCCGGACAGACCGTAGGCACGGCTCCGCCATCAAGCTCATTCACTAAGGTCCAGTGAGAGCCTCCCAATTCTCGTTTGGTCACTCCCACTTGATAAATCACATTTCCAGCTTCTTTGGCATCCATCGTGGTACAGGTCGTCACATCATCGACTTGCCCCATTGCACTGATGAGCAAGGTCGGAGGGATCGAAATCGTGACCTTTTCACCTGCATCATTTTGATAGCTAAACTCGTTATTCAGACTATCTTTCCCAGAGATGAATGGTGTTTTTAGCTCGACAGCCAAATCGTGACAGGCCAGCGCCGCTCGCACAAGTGACCCCAAAGTTTCGGGACGATCGGTATAGCCCCAGCAGAAGTTATCCAACACTGCAATTCGAGATGGGTCTGCTCCGACCGCGACACTATTTCGCACCGCTTCGTCAATGGCACTGGCAGCCATGTGATAAGTGTCATAATCACCAAATCTTGGATTCATACCGCAACTGACGGTAATCCCCCGGTTACTACCTAGTACGGGTTTTACAACGGCGGCATCGCCAGGTCCGTCGTTTTGCACGCCGACCATTGGCTTGATAACACTTCCAGCCTGAACCTCATGGTCATATTGCCGGACAACCCATTCTTTACTAGCGACATTGAGGCTACCAAGAATGGCTACTAAATCTTCTTCAAGATTCCCCGCCTTTCCGTTTAGGTCGATCGGCTGAACTTCCGGAATTTCATAATGAGCATCTCGGATGATCGGTGGCCGCCCGTCGTGCAGGAATTCCATGGTCAAATCACCTACGACGGTGTCCTGATATTTCAGGACTAATCGCCCGTGGTCAACAAACTTCCCAACGATCGTGGCTTCGACTCCTTCTGACTCACAGAGTGAACGGAAGGCTTCCCAGTTTTCATCCGGCACACTAAAGACCATGCGCTCCTGAGCTTCGGAAATCCAAATCTCGGTATAGCTCAAACCATCGTACTTGAGCGGAGCTTTATCGAGGTAAACCTCGACACCGATCTCTTCCCCCATTTCTCCAATAGCACTTGAAAGCCCACCGGCTCCACAATCTGTCACACAACTGTACAGTTCCTGATCACGTGCCTCCAGCATCACGTCCATGACCATTTTTTCTGTAATCGCATTACCAATTTGAACGGCACCACCCGACAGCATTTCACTGTCACTGGTCAA
>CALKCC010000142.1 GCA_938082855.1 uncultured Pirellulaceae bacterium
GTCCGAGCAGCAAGTAATGTACTCTTAAGTGACAAGATTGAACGACTCCTTAAAACACTAACCTACCGCGAAAGGGAAATCATCCGCCTTCGATATGGACTCGGCGATGGATACACCTACACGCTCGAAGAGGTCGGTCGAATCTTCAAGGTCACGAGAGAACGTGTTCGACAGATTGAAGCCAAAGCCGTTCGGAAATTGCAGAATCCTGTTCGTAGCGGCCAACTGGAAGGCTTTCTCTCGGAATCAGCAAATTAGCACCTTCGGCGGTCCTCGCCTCTCTGGCTAAGGCCGCTGGCTTGAACCTAACTCAATTCAACTTAACCGTTGCCCAACCCGGCAACGGTTTTTTTGTTATTATTGACTACACCTTATCATTCCTAATCATGGCTCGAACGTAAATGGAGTTCGTTACTATGTCAGCCGTTCTTAATGTCCTACGGGATCTTCACCGTATACATCAGCAACTTACCGATATCCGGGAAAGGCTCGAACGGTGTCCACGACTGTTGAAAGCAGCCCAAAAGCAAGTGGATGACGCCAATCAAGCGCTCACGGACAAAAAGGCTGAAATCCAAACATTTCAACTTGCAGCCAAAGAACAGGAACTGGTACTCGAGGAACGAGCCGCCAAGATCATGGACCGACAAGCTCGCCTGAAGGAGTGCGCCTCGAATAAAGAGTATCAAATGCTCAAGGATGAAATCCAATCTGACGAAGCAGCCAACAGTGAACTCTCCGATAAGATCCTATTGGCCTATGAAGCCATCGATCAACAACAGGAACAGGCACAAGGCCTAGCCGAGGAAGTGGCGAGCGTCGAACAGGAGCGGCAAAAAACAGCTGAGCAAGTTGCCGAGCGTGAAGCTTCTCTCAATACCGATCTAGAACGAATTCAAGCCGAATTACAAAGTGCCGAAGCAGAACTTCCCACCGAGTTTGTGAGTGAATATAAGCGGATCTCGGCAGCCAAAGGCGAAGAGGCATTCGGGCAAGTTTCGGATAATTGCTGTGGTACTTGTTTCAGACAAATCACCGCTCAAATGAACAACGATGTACTCACCGGAAAACTGACAATCTGCGGTAGCTGCGGCGCCATTTTATACCCCAAGAAATAACTTGAACCGGCTACTCTCTTTACACTCGTAAGATTATTAATCAAAATAAGAAGAGTTGCAGATTACGCAGTACGACTCCCGCCCAAAGCCGGGGTCGTTTTTGCTTTTATATAGATTCCATTCCAAAACAAAACGAGGTGCACCATGGGTGGCAGTATCCCAATGACACGTGAAGCCTATCAGCGGAAACGTGATGAAGTGGAACACATGGAGAAGGTCCAAATGCCCGAAATCGCGGAAAAGATTGCTACGGCACGGGAAGAAGGGGACCTGAAGGAAAATGCCGAATACCACGCCCAACGTGAGGCGCAGGGTATGCTACAGGCCAAAATCAATCAAATCAAAGGGGACCTGTCACGAGCTCAGATCATTGATATGTCCAATGTGCCTAAGGATGAGGTTGCCTTTGGAGCGACGGTGAAAGTCCTGGACCTCGACTTTGATGACGAAGAAGAAATGACCCTTGTGGGATCCGGAGATGAAGATTACGACGCCGGTAAGTACTTAATCACGAGTCCCATCGGACAGGGATTACTCGGGAAAAAGGTCGGTGAAGAAGTGGAAATTGAAGTGCCCAGTGGTACCTTAAAATTCAAAGTTCTTGAAATTCGTTACGAATAACTTCTACGCCGAAATCGAAGTTCACCTAAACTCCTCACCCTGTACCGGCTGAGGAGTTTTTTCATATCTTCACAACCCATAGAGAGATCGCCATGAGCTCACATCAAGAACTCGCCACACTCCTGACGAATTCAAAGAATGTCATTGTCTTCACCGGCGCTGGCATGAGCACCGACAGCGGGATCCCTGACTTCCGTTCCCCCGGTGGCAAATGGTCCAAAGTAACGCCAGTGATGTTAAATGACTTCATGAATGATTATGATTCTCGCTTTGAGTATTGGAGACAAAAGAGCGAGGGTTTTGCTGAATTCGGTGATGCCTCCCCCAACACTGGACATCGCCTATTGGCAGGCTGGGAGCAACAGGGGCTCGTCGACGGAATCATTACACAGAACATAGACGGCCTCCATCAGGACGCCGGTAGCAACTTGGTTATCGAAATCCATGGGACAGCAAGGGAAGTCCAGTGTATGCATTGCGATTTCAGAGACACTGCTGACGAATACTGTAAGAGCTTTCTGGAATCACAGACGATCCCTCCCTGCCCTACCTGTGAAACTGGACTTCTAAAACACGCCACCATTTCATTCGGACAGCAACTCAATGAAAACGTACTTCTTGCAGCTACCACCATGGCAAAGGCTGCAGATCTTTTTATCGTCATGGGTTCGTCTCTGGTCGTCGAACCGGCCGCATCCCTTCCTGTCATTGCCAAACAACACGGTGCACGACTGGCAATTATCAATCGAGATTCGACTCAACTGGATTCCTTTGCTGACCTGCTAATTAAGGACAACATTGCAAGATCCTTAGAGGCCATTGATACGCTCTTGAAAGCCTGATGCGTTCAGGGTGTTCGATCTATTCATTGCGACTGACAGGCCTTACTCTCTCTTCAGAATGCGGACGGGCAAAACCTAAAACCTTGTCTTGAGCATTAGTACCATTTACCGTACTATTGCGAGGTACAAAATCCCCCTACCCATCCCGCACACGTTCATGAATAACGCCGAACAAGCAATTGAGATTCGCGAAGCGACGATGGACGATCTTACAAGCGTCCAAAGTTTACTTGCCCCTTTTGTTGAAAATAGATTATTACTTCCGAGAACTCCCGGCGATTTGGCCGTATTGATGCAACACGCATTCGTGGCGATCGCGGGCGCCGACATCGTGGGATTCTCTGCAATAGAAATCTACTCTCAAAAGCTTGCTGAAATACAATGTTTGGCCGTCCGTACTGATTGGCACGGACAGGGAATTGGTAAACAGCTCGTACTTAGCTGTGTGGCTCGTGCCAAAGAAAACAATGTGTTGGAAGTGATGGCAATCTCTGCTTCCGATGACTTTCTGAAACAATGCGGTTTCGACTACTCCTTGCCTGACCAAAAGCGGGCTTTGTTTTATCGGACGGACCGACCATAGAGTGCCTTGGAACATACTAACAAGTTGTTAACTTCCAGTCCCAATCTCCTATAATGGCATTCATGATTCTCTGGCCTAATCAAAGGAGATAAACTCATGGAACGCCGCACCTTTATCCAACGTTCAGCTTCTAGTGCATTCATCGCTGGCACTGCCACAACACTGTACGAGCGGAGTCTCGAGGCACGTTCCACTGGGCCTAACGACCGCATTCGAATTGGAATGGTAGGAACCCACGGTCGTGCGGGGGCATTAATGCGT
>CALKCC010000143.1 GCA_938082855.1 uncultured Pirellulaceae bacterium
TTCTATTTTGGCGCAGACGTGTTTTAAGTTTTGTAAACACAACTTCTATTAATGTTCTATTCGAGTGATAGGAATAGGGCTCTTCATAGGTTAAAACGGGTAAATGTGGCAGTTTGCGCGCTACGACTATTGGCACTACCAATTTTAACCTAATGGATTTTCGATGAGCATTTTCTCTCGTTTACTCAGAGACTCTTTATCACCTACTACTCTTTCTGATCGGGAGAAACGTTTGCGACGACGCCGGTTCTTGAAGGGCCTCGAAGACCATAGTCGTTCGATGCGCATGGAACAGCTGGAACCTCGTTTGCTGTTAGCCGGTGATTTTTTTGCTGCAGATGAATGGGCAATCATTAAAGAGGGAAGTACAGCGACCACAGCCGAAGAATTGCCAAATAGTGGTTCTTTGGACGATGGTATTTATTACCTTGGAGTGGCGCCCGAAGATGGACCACTGGACCCTGCAGAAGCCCCGATAAAAGTGATAGCAACGGGGGCTGGCTATATTGGCCGGGCTGGTGGTACAGAGCCGTTGCATTTCATGGATGTTAAAACTTATATCAAAAACAAAATGGAGTGGGAGCTTTTGTTTTGTGGGCATTTTGATTTGGAGGAAGATGAAACTTTTACGAGCGAATTGACGGTCCTCAACTGCTCGGGGGGACTTGATACCCTTGAAATAGCCGGCTTAGCCTTTGAGCCTTCTGGTATTGGTTTCAACCAACCCGGAGGAGAGGGGCGGACCCAGTCGGCGCTTCTTCAGGGGGAGCTGTCAGTTGACGTTGGTCCGGCAATACTAGGTGGGCTTCAAGCATTTGATGGAGTCCGATTCGGAGGTGTTGGCCAAGATTATTGGGATGGTATTACTCAACTTCAATTTTCGATAGATGAGAACAACTACATAAAGTCCAATAAAGACTATGGAATATTTGTTTCTGGTACGTTGGAAAACGTGATTGAGCAGGACAAACAGGTAAAAATTAAGACGCCATGGGGACCCCGTATTGAGATCGAAGATCTGGCTGTATCTATAGACACTACAGAAATGGCTCTTAAGGTTCAGGGGGAAGTTGAGGTAGAGGAGCTCCCGTTTTTAAATGAAATTCGGGCAGACCTAACCGGAGATAATTATATTTCTCTGGATTTTGCCCCAGGGACACCTATTGAAGATCGAATCAATATTATTGGCGAATTAACGTTTGATTCGACACCTGCTAAGGGATTCGACGTCGTATATGGGCTGAATGTTAACACGATCGATGGCGAATGGGGCGCCAGTGTTGATATCGATACCAAAAAGATTGGTCAATTCAAGGGTGAGGCTACTTTTGATGGATTGGAGTTGACTAATTTTAGAGTCGAAGCGGATCCGAAGCGTAATATTCCGGTTGTTGCTCCATATCTCTATTTGGACTCAGGATATATTGACGTCTCTAATTGGAATCAAACTAGTACGACGTATGAAGTTGGAACAACATTTAACATTGGTCCTGGGCTGCAAATAAAATTACCCGAATGGGCGCAAAGCATGTTTGGCGTAAAAAAGCTTAAAGGCGCGTTAGGTCAATTAGATCTGTCTGGTACCTGGCAGCCTTCAACAAACAGTTTTGGAGCGACTACTGATGTAAAGGTTCTCCCAGTAGATATCGATGATGCTGAATATAGTTTAGTTAAGCAATCTGGGGCATTTGGAGGTACATGGCCACACAGTCTTTACATTTCGGGAGCCGCGCAAATTCCGGCAAAGGAAGTTGAAGGGGTCCCAGAGGATATCGCCATCATCTCTGGTAGTATGGCCGCGAGAATTCAGGGCTCTAGAAGTGGCTATAACTTATATGTTTCCGGAAATGGCTCTGTGTCGCTCGATTCTTTAATCGGACAACTTGATGATGGTCATATAAAGACCGTCCTACAGGATTATGTCGGAGGTCCGGCATTGGATGGTGAAGGAACCATTGAGTATGTATCTCGTGGAGGCCAAAAATATATTCAGGCTAAAGTCAGTATTGATATGCCGGGGCCAAACTTGGAAATAAATTGGAAACGTGATTTAACAACGGGTGAAACAGTCGATGAGATTACCTATGGATATTTCTCGATTAGTGGATCGGGGGAATCAGCTGAAGGTAGTGCGGGATCTGGTGCAACCTCTGGAGAGTTTCATATCGAGAGTGATCCAGATCAAGCTCAGTTTATTGTTACTTGGCAACAACCTGGTGACGGTACGGAAGTTGTTGCAAACCCAGAAGATTGGCTAAGTCTCACACCCGGTAGTGGATCACCTATTTCGGCCTATGTCGTTGATTACGGCTCCCCTCAACATTTGCTTGAGTATCCCGGGGCCGATGACGATTTGGCCACAAAAGGTGATAATTACTCAGATTGGGGAGTGCTAGTCGAGGTTAGTAAGGATTCTATTTCGCTCGATTCGTTGGGATCCAATGAGTGGATTATTGCTGTGAATGAATCACTCGACCCCGTAGACGCGAGTGATTATGCATTTCGGATAGGTCTTCCTTATCCGGTAGAAGATCCGTTGAGTATCTCTCAGGTTAACTCTTCCGGAGATGGTAGTTTTAGCTTTGACTTTACAGTTACTGGTGATTCAGATAACGATTTCGACTTTGATGTCGTCTTACGCAATTCAGTTGATTCCTCGATTGAATACAGTGTTCAGCATGATGACCTTACCGTCCCATATACATCAGCCAGTATTTCTGCGGATGCAACAAACCATATTCCTGCTGGTGACTATCAGGTAGTTGTCAGAATTACGGATGCCAATAACAGCAATCCCGAATATGCCTCACAGCTTTTCGAGGCAGTTGGCCCATCATTTAATGAAGTATCGATTCCGGACCATCTACCGGTGTTCGCCTCTTATTTGGATAGCTACCCCGATCATCAGGGGCCAATAGCAATGGGGTTTGATGCTGATAAGACAGAATATGTACCTGTGTTCGCCTATGATGTCGATGGTGATGCCATCACTTCTATGAGCATTTCAGGTAACTCGGATTTCGTAGAATTCGATTCAGTTGCAAGTACGTTAACAATTGTCCCAAACCCTCTCGCACTGGGACCTTATACGGAAGAATTTACAGTCTCGGCAACTTCCGTTTCCGGTACAACAACTCAAGAATATCAAATAACGATTACTCCCGATTTTTCACCATCAGATTTATTGGTTGGATTGAATAAGATTGGAAGCACGATTAATAGTTATGTTTCGGAATTGAATTTGCCTGATGATATTCCGTTTGTCAGCGATGTTGTAGAGAAAACTGTTGATTATACGCAGGTGTTCTCTGATTTTGCTGCTCAATTAGTTGATGATCCTCAGGTCACTATTCCTATATCTTATTCGGGAGGGAATGTCACATTTTCTAATGAACAGTTCCTGTTGTCGATCAACGGTGAGGTCCCATCTCTTATAACACTACCAGATGCGACTTTTGCGGAAGCAGAGGTCGCCGATGTTTTCAATCAGTCCCTGGTTACTGCAGGAATTGATGATTTGGTGCACGCGGTAATCGACGATGGAGGAACCGGCGACATTCTTATAAAACCGTCAATGCCGGCTACTCTACAGACGCTGGAACTTAGTGCTGCGTTTGTTGATCTTAGTATGATTTTTAATCCCGATTTTGAAACGGGTGGCGGGGATTGGGATGGCCTGATTGATGATGTTCCGATTAGTTTTCTCCTGAATGAGGGTTTAGCGACGGAACGCGAGTATTCTATCCATTTAAACTTGGATGGTGGGGAAACTGATTTCGGTACTGCCGATAATGCTTCGGATGAACCGAGCGATTTGATCAGTGATATTAATGGCCTACTCGAACTTGAGTCAGCACCAAGAAACCTAATTAAGGTTGCTGCCATCAAAGATTGGGTTGATGGAGATGAGTTGCAACGGTTGATCGCGTATGGTGGTCTTAGCGGTGAGGGTTTTTCAGCAACGGTCAGTTCGTTGGAAGTTGATGTTAACGGTAATATTGTAACGTCTACCGAGTTGACCAGCCCGATAGCAGTTAGTTCCACAATTTCTTCTTACACGTTGAAGTTTAATACTGTCGACGAATTGGATTCATTGTTACAAGATTTGACAGCTGATTTTGACTGGCTGGACGTAGGGTTGGCCTTTGATGTTAACGAGTTTGATCCCAATAAACAGGCGTTAGAACTGAGTGTTAATATTCAAAAGGAATTAACCGCAGAAGTTCCATTTTCATATGATGATCCAATCGACTTAGGATTCGGGAATCTGGAGATTGTTGGAGAGGCCATAGCTTCTGCTAATTTGATTGCCGGCTTTAATGCAACCATTGGTTTTGATATTACGCGTGGTGGTATGGCCATGCCAATTAGTGCTACCACGGAACTAGGGTTTCTGCATCAACAAAAGGGAGTGCGTATTGACGCACCGATCATCGCTGAAACCCCCTTCAACTACATGGATGCAAAGAATGGTTTTGGGTTTAATCTGGCTATCCATGGTAATTATGACGATCCAGCAGGGACGCCATTGCAGTCAGCTATCTCCATTTCTGCCGCCCAGTTAGCCAGTGCTAATAGTGAAGTAGAAGCTTTAGCAATGATTGGTGAGTTGCTTGATGCGCAATTGCAGGATACAGGATATGAGGATGCCCTGGATGTATTACTTACCGAAGATGGTCGGTTTGCCATACGCAATAACTCATGGATGATCACCAAATTGGAAGTGAGTGGTGCTGTTAATATCACCAACCTGGGTTTCTCGGATAATCTGGATCGGGAAAGTAATGCAACGGATTTGATTATAAGTATTGATACTGAACCTGCGACAACTCTTGAAGTTGTTTTGGACGGTGTTCGAACCTTGGGAGATGTAATTGATCGGATTGAAGCCGCTGATGTTGATGAGTTGATTGAGGTTTCCATTGATCCTTATCGGGGATTGGAGATTTTTAGCGGAGACGGATTTGAAGTCATCGCGCCAACCTCTGAGTTTCCATCAATCGAAAGCATGGTAGATGGAAATTCTGAATATGATTCCAGTGAGGCTGCATTGACGTCCACTGTTGTGCAGTTGGGATTGGTTGGAGAGGGGCAATTATTGGAATCAGGTTTCTTCTTACTAGAAGGTACTTCTCTAGACTCCAGAAACATTTCACAACGAGTCTATTTCACCGAAGGTACAGATGCTGAGCCCACCTTATATATAGAGGAAGGAAGTGTCGGATTTGAAGCGGATTTGATCGCCGCGTTAGGTCCGTTAGGAGCCAGTCTGCACGCCGATGGTAAAGTTAGTCTGTCAGCCAGCCTTAACCTTGAAGATCCTGGGCTTGAGTTGCCCGATGGCAAGCTCTATTTAAGCGAATTGGCTGATGCAAGCGTGGGAAGTGTCGTCGGCGATCCAGAGTTCGATTTCTGGGTAGGACAATATGGCCTTGCTAATGGCTGTGGTGGAACTGCAATTCCTGACCACGACCATGAACCTGCGACAATAAACGCCAATATTACGGTTGGCGGAGAAGTTGTGGCCGAGGCCAATGTTTGGATGTCTACAGATTGTGGAATAGCGATTGGTGATCCGGGTTGGTTTGTTGTAACTACGGATCTATCTTCCTTTGAAATGAAAGATCTGACGATTGACCAAATTATCTATGCGATCCAGCAGGGAGTCGATTATCTGAAAGACCAGGATTGGGATTGGCTGCATCAGGATCTACCGCTTGTGAATCGGTCCGCGGCGGATGGTCTTGAGTTTTTGGATATGGTAATTGATAAGGTCAATGGCTGGATCTATGAACTTGATTTGGAGAATCTGGGATTGGAATTTGGTGAGTTTAGATCTTTCGTCTTCAATTTGCCTAACACCGATACTGAAGTCTCTATACCAGGTTTGCCGGATCTTGACTTTGATCTTGAAGGGCTGATAAAAGGCAAAGTCAACAAAGGAATTGATTTTCTGGAACAGGCGTTGGCTTTAGATGAAGATCGCAGGTTACCTCGTCTAGTTGCCAGTATCGGTTACTTGCGGTCTTTATTTGATGGCTGGAACATACGCTTCGATACCTTGGGAAATATGGAGATAGATATTGATTTCGATGGTTCGGGGTTAAAGACTTTATCCTACGATCATACCTCCAGCATGACTGCAATGTTCCAGGATCTGGTTGCTAAATTCGACGCGATTAAACTACTGATCCCGTCGATTGAAAATCTTATCGAATCTCTTGGTCCTAAGGTGTCGCTGGAGGTTTGTGAAGCACTATTGGATTCAGAATCGTGTGAGATTGATAACCCATTCAAGATCGAATTCAAGTTTGGAGATCTGGACGGAGATGAAGCAAATGATGCGATTTTAATTGGGATGAGATATGACCCAGAAGGTCCTATTTTGCATGAGCGATTCACTCCGCATTTTGATGTGGCCGACTATGGACCAGTGGAAATCGATATTGATGGCGATGCGTTGTTTACACTCGATGGATTTGTTCAGTTATCTGTTGGCGTTGGTAAAGAGCCTGGTGAGGCACCTGAGTTTTTCCTTATAACCGATGGGAATGCGCCAATCGCTCCTACCTCAGTTCAATTAAGTACCAGTGTTACCGGTGATTTAAACGCGGATATCGGTTTTGGTGCGCTGACGGCTCTGGAAGGAACGATTGGTTTGGCCATAGCCGAGGCGAAAAGAGTGCAGATTGGTGCGGTGGATCCGGCCACTCATTCGGCTAGCCTCATTCTTGATGAAGACCTTCATTCTAAAAGTGAATATTTGTTTGTTTACAACGCTAACGGAAATTTGATTTCTAGCGATGAATATGAAGTTGACGCTATAGCCAATACCATCACCTTTGCTGATTCGGGAGTATACTCCAGTCAACCTTTAGAGGTGTTCTATAATCTAACCAGTTTTGATAATCCACAACCGATCAATGTGGGGGTTTCAATTACCGAGTCTAGTTATTCGGAGGCATTGTCTCCCCAGCCTGTAGAAGGACTGAATGCAAAGCTTCATCTTATTGCGGTTTCAACAAATAAGGCTGTTCCGCGTAGTGACTATGAATTAGTGGATGATGGCGGGCAAATAAAAATCAAGGCAGCCGAGGCGGGGATTGAAATTGTCGATTCGGATGGTTTCTATGTCTATGAACAGCCATCACCGATTGTTGAAACGCAACCTGGTATTAGCGATGGCTCCACAGCGTTAATGGAGGTACCACTTTATGGAACCAATAAAAACCTAAATGGTTCTGAAGATGAGCAATTTATAGTCCTTGACGCAGGCTCAGGGGAACCAGCGGAGTTTAGCCTGAGTTATGATGGTGTTGACTATGTAGTCAATATTTCGGAGCCCGGGTCTTACAATATCTCGTACCCAACACGAGATACATTTTTCGACGGTCAGGGGCCTGCAACGGTTTATTTCGACTTGAACAGCCCCGATACCGATCCCACAACGATTAATGCGTTGGGCGGTGTGAGTTTTGGCGAGCTAAGTGCTGAGCAGCTTAATTTAATCTCAAATGTATTTGCTATAGCTGCTGTCGATGCTGAGATTCTTGGAAGTTCCGAAAACGATGTTGCCTATGCTGCTGGCATGATGGTGGGTGAGTCAGGTGAGTTGGCGGATACTGAATTTGAATTCAGAGCAGGGATTGATGCAGAGGCATTGAACAATATGCTCTCCAATATCGACTTCAATTTGAAAACGATTATTGAAGGGTTGGAAGCATTTCTGGAATTGCTG
>CALKCC010000144.1 GCA_938082855.1 uncultured Pirellulaceae bacterium
TGCAACAGAAAGTCCCGGGCATTTCGTAACGTTCGGTAATCTTCCCGAGTCATGGCGCCTAGGCGATGGAGAGTGACCGGTTCGGCCTCGCCATGAACCAGAAACCCGATCCAACGAACAAATTGCAAATCCCGGAGCGTGCCTCGGGATCGTTTAATGTTTGGCTTCAGCAAATGCACGGTGTCGCCATACTGCATTCGTTCCTCATGACGAGCTGCATACACTAGCTTGATTAGTGATTTCCAATTGTTGCGACTTCGTCGGCGGAAACGTGAAAAGAAATCATTGAATAGATCTTGATTGCCTTGTAACAATCGGGATTCGACAAGCGAAGTGAAAATCTTGGCGTCTTTAAGTCCTAGAGAAGAAGCTTCTTTGACCGTCCGCGTTGCAAATCCCAATTGAAGTCCGACATCGTAGATGTTCTGGCTCAATGCACGGGCCAATTCCGGAACTAAGGGCGCATCGGATTGGGAACATAACAACATCAGATCGATATCTGAATATGGAGCAACGTCTCGTCGCCCATACCCGCCGTGGGCGACAACGGCGGTGACTTGCTCGAGTTGCTGTCGCTCGGACTCCGATGAAGCGACCTGGTCAAACGCGAGATTGACCATGCTAAGTACGATGTCGTCAAAGAGATCTGAAATCCCTGTGCAAACCTGGATTCCCGGTGACCCGCTTTGATGTTGTTGCTTTAGTCGTTCCCGGCCAGATTCAAGTTGCTCTCGCGCATCCACAATAGCCTGATTGAAACTGGGGACGTTAGACATACTGAGCCGTTAACGAAGATTCGAGGGTGGAGTAATGGATGACGCATCCAAGCTGAAACAAGCTGAAACGTCATGAGACTAGATTGCTTCTTCGCCCATTTCACCGGTGCGGATTCGAATGGCATTATGTAAGTCAGTGATGAAGATCTTACCATCCCCGATGTTACCGGTTTGTGCATTTTGGAGCAGGATATCGATTACCTGTTGCAGTGTTTCATCCGCACAGACGATCTCCAGTTTTACTTTAGGCACAAAATCAATGGCATACTCCGTACCTCGGTACATTTCGGTGTGCCCCTTCTGACGTCCGAATCCTCGAACTTCAGAAACCGTCATCCCGTGGATTTCTTGTTCCACGAGGGAATTCTTTACGTCTTCGAGTTTGAAGTGTCGAATGATAGCTTCTACTTTTTTCATGGTCAGACCTGTGGTCAAATTAAAGACTAAGAACGAGTTTGCTTGGTTGAACAGAAGAGGTTCCCATGGTTTCAATGCCACGGGGTTCACACCTCTGATTTTATCGAATCGTAAATTGATGATAAAGTCAGATTCAATCGGTAAACTTAGAACCGACTGATTATTCATGCTTCTCTGAAAGAATATTCATGGTTTCCGTCATTCGAAACACCATCTGGTGGGTATTACTTGGTGGTTTGGCCGTTGGTCTGGGAGGCTGTGCCCAAGAACCGGAAAAGGTCGCCTGGCCTAAAGTCGAATGGAAAGGCCAGCAGGATGAAGTCCTGTTGCGTAGCAGTTATGAAGTCCTGCTACAGGGGAAGAAAGTAGGGTACATGCTGCTGGATGCCAAATTGGATGCCAAAGCGCAGGAAGTGTACGGGATTTGGTTTACGGCCATGAAATTTAAACGTGGCAATGACATTGTGTCTAATCTGCTCGATATACATTTTGTCGAAACCCCTGAAGGAGTTCTAAAAAGCATGACGGTCGATGGGAATTCGTCGCCGACCGAACCGCCAGCGTCCACTCTGGCGACCGTTGCCGGGGATATGTTAGAGGTGCGAGTGGAAACGGCGGAATCTGAATCCGACTCACGCAAGCCTTGGCCACAGAACGTACTTGGCCCGCTGGCAATTGATCTGTCACTGGTCAGGCAACCTATGAAGCCGGGCGAGACTAGATCCTTTTCTAATGTGGAACCCAACTCTCTCTCGGTCTATCAACAAAACCTCACAGCACTCGACTATGAAGATTATGAGGGACAATCCTTACTAAAGATTTCAGTTGTGAGTACTCAAGGTGATATTTCCATGGAAGGTAATCTCTGGGTGAATCAAGATGGAGTAACAGTTCGGGCAACCTATCCGCAAATGGCAATGGAAGTTGTTCTCACAGAACGGACGAAAGCAACGTTGCTCGATACGAATGCATCTGGAGTGGAGTTGGATTTGAATGAAGAAACTTCGGTGGAAATCCAGGGGATTTACAATCAGGAAGCGGATACTCAACTTTTGACTTTGGTGTCCATGTTGACCGATCTTAACGGCTTGTTCTCACCCAGTGCTCATCAACAGGTTAGAAAGAGTTCGGAGAATGAAGTCGTCCTTCTTACTAGAGATTTGCCACAGCAGGTGACAGCGGTGAAGGAAGACGTACCGAAGATCTATCTGAGTAGTTCCTCATTGATTCAGACGGAGCATCAAGCAATACAGGATCAGGTTCAGTCACTCGTAGAGAATCTGGAGAATGATCAGGAGAAATTGAAGGTGATTCATACTTTCGTTTCTCAGCATATGGAGAAGAAGAATTATTCCAAAGCCATGGCGTCGGCGGTCGATGCTCTGCAGAGTCAAGAAGGGGATTGTACAGAACACGCTTGTTTATTCGCTGCGATGGCTAGGGCAGCAGGGATTCCAACTCGTATGGCAGCTGGATTGGTGGCCATTCCTGAAGGCGCTTCAGCCAGGGTTTGGTATCACATGTGGAACGAATCCTATTTGAACGGACAGTGGATTTCTGTCGATGCCACCAGAACTCCCGGGGAAGCAAAATGGTCTCGCTACATAAAAATCTCAGATACGGCATTGTCCAACGAAGATGACCAGCAATATGCTCTAAAAGCCCTTCTTTTACTGGGTGATTTACAGGTTTACAGCAAGCAGGGCTAATCGAGTTAAGAGCTCAATTCCTTGCTATCTCGGCTGTTTTTCCTGGATTCTTATCTGCAATTTCATGCATGCGTCATTAGGTAACCTACCTTTGGATAGTTACCAAAACCTGTCTCGGTTTTGGTTGTTTATTCCCCGTCGTTCCGCATGATGAATAAAGTAGGAAATCCATGAGTCCGTCACCATTTTTCGAATCCAATGAAGCAAATTCGCTGACACAGGAATCAGGGTGGCATGCTCAGAATACGGCGGACCGAGAACTACTTGAAGCAAAAATGGCATCCACCGAAGCGTTGTTTGCCGTTGATTCTGTTGGAGCGTTTGAGTTTACCGATGCCGTACGGCCGGGGAAACATTCGACGATTCCATTACAGCAGGGGTATCGTCGCGAGTTGTTTCGTTCGCGTTCTCGCAATATGGAATTACCGATGATTCTTGCGGCGGCGACCAAAGAAGTGCTGTTTGATCTGTTTTTAGATCTGATGAATCCGCTGGGGAAATTAGTCGACTGTGTGCTGGAAACAAGTCATTCACACGGCGATGGCTCGCATGAAGATCTCTATCGAGAGAAAATCGATCTGCCCGTACTGATGAGTACGTT
This sequence comes from uncultured Pirellulaceae bacterium, assembly GCA_938082855.1. Lineage (GTDB taxonomy): Bacteria > Planctomycetota > Planctomycetia > Pirellulales > Pirellulaceae > UBA721. Next base: position 3,504 of record CALKCC010000144.1, read on the forward strand.
GTGTGATTATGAATCGCTACTTCTTAATGACGGTTGTACTGGGGTGGCAGTGGTGAATCCCAAAAAGCAACTGGAAGTGCAATTAGACGAGCATAAAATGCTGATGATTTACGCCGAGGACCTCAAGCCATTCGAACGTATTTTGTTTGAATATGATGTGTGGCCAATGGAGAACATGCGATTCATTACCGAGGAAGATCATGTTCACTCCTCACGCCCTGTCTATCAAAAGCAATTTGATCAGCTTAGTTTTCGGTTGGGGATGGACATATAATTCCATCGTCTGAGTAGGTTTAGTAAATCCAGACGTTCGAGTCTGTCTTATGCCTCGCTCCTATTCTGCCGCATTGCCATCGTTTGCGGACGCTCCCAGCCAGGGAGTCTCTTCTATTGCCTGTTGCAAATTGATCGTTCGAGCTGCGACAAACAGATAGTCGCTAAGGCGATTCAGGTAGACCAGAGCCGTGTTGAATTTAGGTTTGTTGTTTCGATGCAGCGTGACGACCTCTCGTTCAGCTCGTCGACAAATGGCTCGGGCCATGTGCATCTGAGCGGCGAAAGGGTGTCCTCCAGGAAGAATGAACTGCCGCAGTGCGGGAAGTTCTTGATCAAGATTGTCAATTTGATTTTCCAGCCAGGTGATTTCACTCTCCGGCAGATCGACACCAGGGTCATAATCCGGTCGGGCAGCGAGCACGGCACCAAGATCAAACAGTCGAGACTGGATTTGTTTCAGCGCCTGTTCGATTTCCACGGGAATTTCAGACGCCAGAAGGATGCCCAGAGCTGCATTGAGTTCATCCACGGAGCCGACAGCTTGCATTGTCGGACTGTCCTTTTCTGTGCGGCCTCCGCCTGCAAGCCCGGTGTCTCCCGTATCGCCAGTTCGTGTATAGATCTTCATGAAGGGGCTGCTTTCCAATGAGGTGAGCTGCAGTGGTATGCAACTCCTAAGGCTATTCTCTCATTGATTATAGTGAACTGTTTGTTACATTGGGATTGATTGAAAACCGGTAACCGAATCGTTTATTTAACTGAATTCGGAATGAGCTTGAGCGATAGGATAGAACGAGAATGAGACGGAAATTGTCCCTCTGGTCAAAGGGTTGTTGTGTTGGGATTTTCACGTTGGTTGCGATGCAATCTCTTTGGGGGCAGGATGCCCCGGTTAGTGAACTGGAATCAGGGTATCTCAAGAATGTACGTCAGGTGACGTCTTCTTTTGTAAAAGCTGGTGAAGGATATTTCTCGCCGGATGGGAAAAGGATTGTTTACCAAGCGATTACTAAAGATTATCCGTTTTATCAAATCTACTCTCAGCCATTGGAAGGCGGTCGCCCGCGGTTGGTAAGTACCGGGCGTGGTCGGACAACCTGTAGCTATTTCTCTGTCGATGGGAAACACATTCTGTTTGCCTCCAGTCACCTCGATCCTGAAATGACTGCGACAGAAGAAGCAGAGATTAAACAGCAGGAGGAAGACCGGAAAAATGGAGTGAGACGCCGATACTCATGGCCCTTTGATCCTAATACCGAAATGTTTGTCGCGACGCCCAAAGGGAAAATCATCAAGCGACTTACTAACGCAGAAGGATATGATGCGGAAGGTGCTTACTCCAAGGATGGCAAACTCATCGCATTTTGCAGCACGCGGGACGGAGACCCGGATCTCTATGTCATGAACGCAGACGGAAGTAATGTTCGTCAGTTAACCAACGCCAAAGGGTACGATGGCGGGCCGTTTATTTCTCCGGATGGTAAGTGGGTTATCTTTCGCAGTGATCGAAAAGAAGAGCACATGCTGCAGATCTACGTCATTGGCATCGATGGGAAAAACGAAGTCGCGTTGACGGACACGACCGGAGTGAACTGGGGGCCCTATTGGCACCCCTCCAAACCATACATCATCTGGTCGGGTGCGGATCACTCGACCGGAGGACGTCCGAATTACGACCTCTGGCTTGCCAAGTATTCGGTTTCCGACAAGGGTCAGTTTTCAATCGGGGAGCCAGTGCGCGTGACGGATAATGTGAGTGCTGATGTGCTCCCTGTTTTCTCACCTGATGGTAAGCAGTTAATGTGGACCAGTACACGGACAGACACGCATACCAGCCAGCTCTTTATTGCGGACTTCATTTTGCCGAAAAAGTAATCGGAACCAGCGACAACGGATTGAGACCTATGCCGGCTACTCAGGAAAAACAACCCATTTCCTGCGGTATTCTGTTATTCAGGAAGCACCGCGGACGAAAGCAGTTCCTACTGATGGAGCATGCGCGGCGATGGGACTTACCCAAGGGACATGTGGACCCGGGAGAAACGGAATTGGAGTGCGCGTTACGGGAATTTGAAGAAGAGACTGGGATCGATCGTTCCCAGATTAAGCTCCGCAAGAAATTCCTCTACGAAGACTCCTATCTGGTCAAGAACTGGAAGGGCCGCGGTAACGTAGACAAGCGACTGGTCATCTTTCTTGCCAAACTGAGGAGTAGCAGTTCAGGTAAAGTCGTTCCCACCGAGCATATCGGTTACCAGTGGGTCGATTGGGACCCGCCTCACGATATTCAGGAAAAGACGATCAACCCGTTACTCGAACAGGTTGCAGCTTTTCAGCGTCAGAAGAAAAACAAAAAGCGTCGCGACAAGACCGGCAAGCACGACAAGAACGACAAGAAATAGCTCGGGCTGGACTTAGGCCACGGCTAAATGGTCTTCATCCGAGGCGATCGGAAGCTGGATGATGAATTGCGTTCCAATGCCCACGGTGCTCTCGATTTTCAGACGTCCCTGATGCGCCTCAATGATATTGAGGCAGGAGCTTAGTCCGAGTCCCGTGCCGCCTTTGCCGCTGTCATCCGGACCTGCTTTTGTGCTGTAGAAAGGATCAAAAATCCGAGGCAGTTCTTCCTGAGGAATCCCGCATCCTGAATCACGAACCGTCAGCACATTCATGTTTTCATCGGCTTGATGCTCGAGTTTGACCCAGATGGTTCCACCGGCATCCATCGCTTGGCGGGCATTGGTAAGCAAGTTGAGCAATACCTGTTGAATCTGATTTCCGTTGCATTGAGTTTCAGGCACATCCATCAATTCAATTTCCATTGAAATCCGGTACTTGCTCATTTCTCGTTCAAGCAATACGAGTGCATCCTCAATGACTTTTCCCAAATCAGTTGGTTCGATGACATCCGAACGATTGCGTGCCATACCCAGAACGGCATTAGTGATTTTGGCTGCTCGTTGACTGGCAGCCAGAATCTTATCAAAGGCTTTGTCTCTGGTTTGATCATCCTTATGACGCATGCCCATTTTGGCATAATTGAGAACAGTCATGAGGATGTTGTTAAATTCGTGAGTTGTCGTTCCGACTAATTCGCCGAGTGCGGTTAATTTCTGAGCTTCTGCCAATTGCTTCTTTAAGATGTCCAATTGCGTATTCAATTCATCCACCAGAGACGGATCCTGAGCCACGGAATCAGACTCGGCGCAGTCAGGACCTTGTCCATCGTCATGTGGAATTTCGCTGGACAAAAAGTCAGTTTCGTTGTGATCCGAAGAATCCATGATGTTACCCGCTTAAGTCAATTGGTTTGCGTGGCTTGCCCAGGTCGTGGCGTTAAACTTTACCAGTGTTACCCGGCCTATGTTGTTTTCGTGGTTTGCCTGACCGTTTGGCGTTGCCTGTAAACAAACAATGCTGCCACAAGCCACTCCTCTCTTTAAATCGACCTATTGGTCTGGGTGACAACAGGCCTAGACTTTATAATTCCCCCCGCAGTTGGTATTTGGAGTTAAAGTTTGCCGTATTGGAAAGACAGGCAAACCCTCTCCCCTCTTGAATTGAGAGCGGTTCGATGGAAATCAGTCAGATGTTGAACCTGGCAAAGCAAACAGCGACGGATTTGGGCTTCCAGATCCGGCAGGACTTGCTGGAAGGTCAACGAAGTGGTGTCTGTGAATTTGGGGGAAAGAAGTGGATTATTCTGGATGTTGGCCAGAATTCACTCGAACAGCTTCACGTGATCGGAAGTGCGTTATCTCTACTTGAACAGCTCGATCAGGCAGAAATACCTGTCGTCTTAAGAGAAGTCTGGAAACCCTATGTGACCCAGGCCGGCTAGACGGATTAGGCGGGCCGGGTGAGCTAATTCCCAAGCCCGAGGTTGGAGTTGCCTAGCGACGGAAACTGAATAGGGCCTAGTGAATTTAGACCGGATGAATCCTCAGGTGGACCTTCTGTCGGAATTTGAAGGTCTGCCATACGTTCTTGTAAATCACGCAAGATTGCTTGTTCCAAGGCACTATCACGTCCGGCTGGAATCCATCCTAGCGTTTCGGTCGTCAATGCGCCAAAATCGCGAGGACGTGAGTGAGAGGCACTGTGCCGTAACGTGGCACCTCCGACCGTGGCATGTTCCGGTTGAGCCAGATCTTCCTGAAGCTTGTGGACGATGACTTCGAGCCGAAAACCGTCTCGCGACGGACGAACATGGACTTCAGCTTGTCGGCGAATTGTCTGTAGAGTCGCGTGTAGTTGATCAAAGCCAGGAGCATTGTCCTTACGCCAGGGTTCAAACATGGTGGCGGCATCGGCATGAGCTGTTTGGAGGTATCCTTCGGTAAGGGTATTTCCAACTAGCTGAATCTGCTCTTCGTGGCGTATGACGAAGTAATCCTCCATGGTGTCGACAAGAATGTTCCAGAGGAGATTGCGATCTCGTACCGGAACCAACATTGGATTTTCCAATTTCGACAATTCGGACTCTTCGCGAAGATAGTTCTCTTCCATTTCAGGGCCGTCATTACCCCAAGTCCAAACACGAGAGCTAATGCAACCGGGTAACAAAAGACCGGCACCTAGGCATAGCAGAATGCAAATTTTGATTTGGAATCGGCGCATGGGGCGAAAAACGTCTCGTGGTGAATGGGGGCGAATGGGAAGTTTGTCAAATTGGACGATTTGAAGCAAGGCCGACGAGCATAGGAATACTTGGTAAATTATTCCCACCCGATGGGAACTTCTATAATAGATGAGTAGTCAAAGGTACTAATGAGAAGAAAGTCAGGCGAAAGGCACCACTGAGATCTTTTCGACTGTCGATGTATCTGACCGTGAATACAGTGCTCTGCGAGGGAACGAAAATGAAAAATCCTGTACAGATTCGATTACACAACTTTCACTGGATTGCTCTTCGACTGTCCTTGCTGACAGTCCTGCTCACCGTGAGTGCCGAGCACTTGTATGCACAGGGAGCGTTGGTCGATTTTCGTGACCGAGCAGTACGCCCACACATTGTGAATCCGGGGCAGGCGTTGCATTCCTATCGAGTAAAGTCGTTGCGAGTGGATGCCGTGCTTCAGGGGCAAGTGGCAGAAGTCCAAATGGCTCAGGAGTTTCAAAACACTTCAGACCGAACGATTGAGGCCAGTTTTGTTTTTCCCATTCCTCAGGATGGTGCGATCGATCGATTGACACTCATGGTGGGAGACAAGGAATATGAAGCGAAGTTGTTGCCACGCGAAGAAGCTCGCAGTATCTACGAAGGGTATATTCGTAGGAACCAGGACCCAGCGCTGCTGGAATGGCTCGGCTCTGGAATGTTCCGTACCAGTGTCTTCCCAATCCCCCCGGGGCAACGGCGTGTGGTGACGATACGCTATTCACAACTGTGCAAACAGTATCAGGGGGTTACCGAGTGGATCCTGCCGTTACGCAATGCTCAATATACGTCCAGTGCATTGGAGAATTTGGAAGTTAATCTGCTGATTAAGTCTGAGCAGAATATCAAGAGTGTCTATAGTCCTACACATCCTCTGGGGATTCAACGCCCAAGCGAAACGTTGGCCAAGGTGTCCATTCATCAGCAGAACGTCGTCCCGGCTACAGACTTGCAAGTCTTCTATGATGTCGGTGATCAATATCTGGGAGCGAGCGTTCTTAGTTACCGACCGAATGACAACGAAGATGGATATTTCATGATGCTTGTTTCTCCCAAAGTGAAGCAACCGAAGGGAGAGGCGATTCGCAAGAAAGTTGTTTTTGTGATTGACCGAAGTGGCAGTATGGTTGGGAAGTCTATGGAGCAGGCCAAGGATGCTTTGAAATTTGTAATCAATCATCTGAATGACGGAGACCTGTTTAATGTGGTCGCTTATGATTCAGAAATTGAGGCGTTTGAGCCAGAGCTGCAGACGTTTAATGCGAAGACTCGAGCCCGAGCTCTGGGGTTTGTGGAAGGCTTGTTCGCAGGCGGCAGTACGAATATTGACGGCGCATTAACTACAGCGCTCGACTTTCTGCAGGACGATCAGTTACCAGGTTATGTCGTCTTTTTGACGGATGGAAAGCCAACTCGAGGAGAGACCTCTGTCCCTGCGATTGTTGAAAACATGAAACAATCCAATGCCAGTCGAAACAGAATTTGCTGCTTTGGAGTTGGCTATAACGTGAATAGCCTGCTGCTGGACAAGTTGGCTCGGGAAGGCTTTGGCCAAAGTGTCTACGTCAGTCCGGAAGAAGATATTGAAGAAAAGGTGGCTCAGTTCTATTCGCGTATCGCTTCACCAGTGATGACCAATGTTTCGATTGACATTGACGTGGATAAAGTCACTCCCGCACAGGGGAAGGTGCTTAATCGTGTCTATCCGAAAAAAGTCTACGACGTCTTCGCTGGCGATCAATTGGTTTTGGTTGGCCGTTACCATCATCCGGGACAGGCGAAAGTAGTTGTCCGTGGCGATGTGAATGGTGAACAGATGAAAATGGCTTTTCCTACGGAGCTGGCTAAAAAATCGAAAGGTGCTAAGTACGCGTTCGTTGAAAAACTATGGGCCGTTCGGCGAGTTGGCGAGATTATCGATCAAATCGATTTGCAGGGACAAAATAGTGAATTGATGGATGAGTTGATTCACCTCTCACGGAAGCATGGCATCCTGACTCCGTTTACGTCTTACCTTGCAGATGAAAACAGTGATGTGCGTGACATGTCGTTGGCACGTCAGCGGGTTGGCAGTCAATTGAGATTACTGGAGCAGGAATCTGGTGAATCTGGATTCAAACAGCGGGTTGTGAAATCGCAACTGCAGTCTGCTGGTGGAGGGATTGCTGCAGATTCTCCAGCTCTTGCCGAAAAAGGAGCAGCGAGACCAAACGCAACCAATGCCTTTGGATTTGCTGGCCAGTCAGCGAGTGCGAACGGGACCGTCCGATTTAAACGAGAGCTTTCTGAGGATTCAGAAGAGGTTCGTAACCTTCGTCAGATTGGATCCAAGTCGTTCTATAAGGAAGGGGAATCTTGGGTGGATTCGGTCGCCTCCAAAGAGCAGTCGACTAAGGCGATCAAAATCGAACGATTTAGTAAGGCTTATTTTGATCTGGCCGCGAAGTATGGGAAAGAGCTCGGGCCGGTACTAAAGCTGGATGGTCAGGTTGTTGTCGTCCTCGAAGGTAAGGCATATCTGTTTGAGTAAGCCTGTCAATGTGTGACGAGAGATCGACTGCTTAGATTTGAAGAGTCAGTCACGAATTTGATACAGCTGTGCCTGTCGGATGTACTGTTCGACGCTGCGAGGAAGGTGGTACCGAATCGACTTGCCATCGGCAGTTTTCTGTCGAATTTCCGAGCTGCTCAAATCGACCGCCGGCATAGCGACCTGAGTCTCCTTTACCTGAGCGATGTATTCCGGCTCGGCGTAGTTTTCAAGTACTTGGAAATCCAGAGGCGGGCAGCCCGGCCGAGAAACAATGGCAAGCCTTGCTAGCTCGCAGATCCGCTGAGGCTCTTTCCACTTGGAAAAATCAGCCAATGAGTCCGCTCCCATTAAGAAGTAGAATTCATCCTGTGGATTTTCTGCTGTCAGGGTTTCCAGAGTTTCATAGGTGTAGCTCTTGCCACCACGGCGTAACTCTAAATCGTTGACTTCGAACTGATTCTGACCGGCAATTCCCAGGGTTAGCATGTCCAGACGTTGTTGGTCGGTAGCATGGCTACCGGCTTCTTTGAGAGGGCTGATTGCTGTCGGAATAAACAAGACTTTCTCCAGAGCGCATTGCTCTAGACAGCACTCCGCCAAAAGTAGGTGCCCGGTGTGCACAGGGTCAAAGCTTCCACCCAGGATGCCAATACGCGCCATGAAAAATTCCAATTCGATCAGTGGGGATTTACTTAGAGTTTATCAGCGCGTGATTCAATGACCTAGAGTCTGACAGGCTGGGAGCGTTATTGGTTAGGCAGACTCACGCTCCTCGGGTAGACTAATTCTTAGCTTCTCGAAACGGACACGGATGTTTTTCAATGGCGCGGCAGCAGGGACTTTTTGACGACGATCAGTTTGAATCGCCGGTTGGTCCTGCGCCTTGGGAACGGGACGCTGCGCGGGAGCGTTCTTTAGCTACCGTCGTGTTTTCTGAGGTCCCCTGGGGTCCATTCGATTATCTGATCCCCGACTTTCTTAAGGCAGATGTTCAAGTAGGGCGTCGAGTTGAAGTACCACTAGGCCGAGGTAATCGAAAGGTGGTGGGGTATTGTACGGCTGTGAGGCACGAGTCTGGCCCTTCAGAATCAAAATACAAACTTAAAGCAATAACCGCCGTCCTTGATAAGACAACCTTAGTGTCGGACAAGATGCTGGAACTGACCAAGTGGATGGCCGATTACTATCTTGCTCGGCCTGGGCAGGTTTTAGAGTCCTTGATTCCCGCAGGTGTTCGTAAACATGCTGGTACCAGAGCGGTCAAATTCTATGCTCTGAATACCACCAATCTAGCGACAGTGGATCCGGAGAAACTGCCTCCGAAACAACAACGGATTGTCGAAGTACTACGTGGTGATGACGTTTGGTTGACCAGTGATCAGATTTGTAAACAGGTTGGGTGCACGCAGGCGCCACTTAGAAGCCTTGCCAAGAAGGGGTTGTTGCAGGTTGAGCAACGACGGATTTACAAACATGACATCCAGCAGGAAGTGCTAGAGCGTGAATCTTCTCTGGTGCTCAATAAAGATCAGGAAACAGCGTTGGCAGCGATTAAGGCTGTGATCGAGAAGGAACAACATAAGACAATTCTGATGCACGGCATCACGGGAAGCGGCAAAACGGAAGTTTATATTCAGGCGATCGAGGAGGTGATTCGATATGGCCGTCAGGCAATCGTTTTAGTTCCGGAGATATCGCTAACGCCTCAGACACGCCAACGATTTCGTTCCCGTTTTGATAGTGTGGCTGTCCTTCATAGTCATTTAAGTGATGCAGAGCGTCATTGGCACTGGCAGCAGATCGCTCAAGGCGAGGTGCAGGTGGTGGTCGGGGCACGCAGTGCAATCTTTGCACCCACGCCACGTTTAGGGCTGATTGTTCTAGATGAAGAACATGAGACTTCGTTTAAACAAGAGACCACTCCCCGTTATCATGCTCGAGATGTGGCAGTCAAACGTGCACAGCTACAAAATATTCCGTTGGTGCTTGGGTCTGCCACACCTGCTTTGGAAACCTGGCATAAAGCCAAGACCGGTGAGTATGAATTGGTTTCGATGCCTGAGCGTGTCATGAATCGTCCGTTACCTGCAGTCGCCACGGTGGATTTGAGGCATGAGTCCAGAAGCAAACAGAGTTATGGTCCGATCAGCAGACAGCTTAGTTCGGCGATTCACCAGACAATCCAGGATGATGGGCAAGTGATTTTGCTGCTCAATCGCCGAGGGTATTCGACCAACATCCAGTGTCCGGCATGTGGATTCGTGCTGGAATGCCCACAGTGTGAAATCTCTTTAACGCATCACAAATATGGGATCAGCGGTCATCGTCGAGAGTTGGCGATCTGTCATTATTGTGATTATCGAACCGAAGCTCCTAATCGCTGTCCGGACTGTCGGGGGGATGGGATTCGGTTTGGTGGTTTGGGGACGCAGCGACTTGAAGAGGAAGTGCGTTCTAAGTTCCCTCAAGTTCCGGTTTTGAGAATGGACTCGGATACGATGCAGCGTCCGAATGCGCATGAACAGGCGTTGGACCGGTTTCGTAGTGGTGAAGTGAAGATTCTGGTGGGAACACAGATGATTGCCAAAGGATTGGATTTCCCAAATGTCACGTTGGTCGGAGTGATCAATGCAGATACCGCCTTGCATTTCCCAGACTTCCGAGCCGGGGAGAGGACTTTTCAGTTGGTGACACAAGTGGCCGGGCGGACCGGTCGTGGAGCACTTGAAGGGCGGGTGCTGGTGCAAACCTACACGCCGGAACATTTGGCGATTCAGGCAGCGACCAAACATGAATATGAGATGTTTGCCGATCGTGAGTTACCCGGTAGGCAACAATTTGGGTATCCTCCGTTTGCAAGTATGATCCGTCTTATTATTCGAGGGGTAGACGAAGCTCAGACCATGGCCTTCGCAGGTGGTTTGGCCAATGCCTGCAAGCAGTCTTTAGGGACGCTCGCCGAATCGGTCAGGATCCTCGGGCCGGCTCCTGCTCCGATTGCCAAACTGCGAGATCGATTTCGCATGCACGTCCTTTTAATGGGAACCGATGGTGACGTTTTGCGGGATGCTGTCCGGCAAGTCTATGAACAGGCGAAACCGGTGGAAGGAATTCAGTGGGTCGTGGATGTGGATCCGCTGAGTCTGCTCTAACCAAGCTGCCGGTTTCATACCGTCAGTTTCATGTCAGTTGGGGATTGAGAATTTCGGGACTTTAATACGAGTTTCGTTAGAATACAAATGATGAAGTATCCCGAACGGTCAGACATTCCGAGAGAACCTACTCTAACGAGTCCGGTGACGATGTTGCGAGGCTATCGTGGGATTTGGAATGCGCCTCTGGAAAAACTAGGGATCCGGACGATTCGCGATCTACTGTTCTTTTTTCCAAGAGACTACGAGTGTACCGGGGAACTCGTGGATCTATCGGAACTTGAAGCAGAGTCCGAAGTGACCGTGGTCGGGGAAATTGCTGACACACGGACCGGGCGTACTCGATATGGGAAATCGATCTACTCGATCAACGTTGATTGTGAAGACGTTCAGGTGAAAGCGACCTGGTTTAATATGCGATTTCTAAAAGACAAGTTTCAGGCGGGCGACCGAGTTGTTTTGTCGGGAGTTGCAAAGCCTAAGGCGAATCGCTGGGAGATGACTCATCCTCGTATCTCGATTGTGGACGAAGACACCGAGGTACAGGGTAGTGAAGTACTTCCGGTTTACCGGTTGTCGCAGGGAATCAGTCAGCCGGCTCTACGTAAACTAGTGAAAACAGCGGTTGATGATTATGTCGAGCAGTTAGACGAAGTGTTGCCAGAATTGATCAGGACTCAAAAGGGAATTGGCTCCATTCAGGAGGCGATTCGTGGAATCCACCACCCAGAGACGCTTGAGGATCTTGAGCATCATCGCCTCAGGTTTGTCTATCAGGAGTTGTTGGTGCTGCAGCTGGCTTTGGCTTTACGCCGCTGGCATCATAGTATTTCGCATAAGGCTCCGCAGTTGGAAACGGATGCGAGAATTCACTCGAGGATCACAGCTCGTTTCCCGTTTGAATTAACTGCCGCACAGCAGCGAGTCGTTCAGGATATCTGTGACGACATGGCTCGGGATGAACCAATGAACCGTTTACTGCAGGGCGATGTTGGGAGTGGTAAGACGGTAGTGGCTGAGTATGCAATGTTGCTGAGCGTGGCGCATGGTCATCAGGCCGTGCTTATGGCTCCCACCGAGATCCTCGCGCAGCAACACTATCACACACTTCAGGAGGATCTGAAGAACTCCCGAGTCAATATTGGGATTCTGACCGGTTCCATGAAAGCTGCCGAGCGACGAGAGGTATTAGAAGGGCTGGCTTCTGGTGACATCGACCTACTAATCGGTACCCACAGTGTCGCCAATGATGAAGTGGAATTTAAGTCGTTGGCGTTGGTAGTCATTGATGAACAGCATAAATTTGGTGTGCGTCAAAGAATGGCTGTTCGCAACAATGGGTTGAATCCTCATTATCTGGTTATGTCTGCAACTCCCATTCCCAGAACGATCGCGATGGGAATGTTTGCTGATTTAGATATTTCCACGATTCGTCAGGGCCCTGATCACCAACAGCCTGTAAATACCTACCTAGGCGATCCTGAGGAACGTGAAAAGTGGTGGGAGTTTTATCGCGGCAAGCTGCGTGAAGGGCGTCAGGGATATGTGATTGCTTCCACGGTTGAGCGTGGGACGAGAGAGGATCGCCTGAGTGTGGAGGAGATCTACCAGGGGTTGGCCGATCGGATTCTGTCGGACTTTCGTATTGGTATGGTCCACGGAAAAATGTCCCCCGCAGACAAAGCTGAAACGATGGCTCGGTTTCATGCTCATGAATTGGATGTGCTGGTGGCCACTTCGGTGATTGAAGTGGGAGTCAATGTGCCTAATGCGTCGTTAATGACGATTGAGGATGCTCAGCAATTTGGCTTGGCGCAGTTACATCAGCTTCGAGGGCGAGTGCGGCGAGGTCATCATACCGGTTATGTTTGCGTTTTTGGGAATCCGGCAAATGCCGAGGCTGAGACGCGGCTTCAGTCTTTTGTAGATACTTTGGATGGATTCGAATTGGCTGAAATTGATTTTGAATTGCGAGGGCCCGGCGATTTGTTTGGGACGAAGCAGCATGGCATGCCTCCTTTAAGGGTTGCCGATCTGCGTCGCGATCGTGCCATTGTTGAGTTGGCTCGGGATGATGCTCAGGCCTTGCTGGAGAGTGACCCTGGTTTGCAGGGCACTCAATTTGTGAAATTGCGTAAACAGGTTTTGCGCCGATATGGGCGAGTTTTGGATGTCGGAGATGTTGGCTAAGAGGATTCCCGCATTGGTTGCCTAGAGGGCAATGCTCTAGAATGAACTGAGCGTCTGGGTAGGACAGAAGCGTGTGGGTAATAAAATGTTGCTTGTTTAATGGTTGCCAGTGGATTTGAGGAATCGATGCTGCTGATAGTGGCGATACATGTCCTATCCCTTAAAAAAATAGGCAATTAGAAACAGGTAACTAGAAACAGGTAAATATGGCTCAGCAATCCTGGAGACGAGTGTTAGGTGAAACCAGCCTGGAACGCAAGTGTCGCTTGTTGTTCGGGTTTTGGCTGACACTGTTGATTTCCGGTGCGTTCTGGGGCGTAGAAAAAGTTAGCTCCGATCTGATTCTCAAGAATACGCGGACAACCGCTCGCGACGTAGTGGATGTCGCATTAATGAAGCCCCACTTCAATTACTGGGAGACGCGTAAAGAGCAGCAGGGATTTGCCGAGTTGCTCATGAAAGAGCTGGCCAAGACAGATGGTCGACATAATCACGAAATAATTGTTCTGGATGAAGAGTCCAAGCCGAAACAGATTCCCAATGTGCGGATCCCGAATAATGCTCAGGAAGTCACGATCGTTAATCAACTCGAAAGCATGCTTGACGAGCAGCGAGAAGGGGAATTGGCAAGTGGTTCGGAAAACGGTGAGGCTCCGGAAGAGGTGCCGGACGTCAATATTGCACAGTTGTTTACGGTGGATGACGAAACAGACAAAGAGCGTCCCACTTTTGTCGAATTAGTGGCACAAGACATAAACGAGTATCAGTATTATGAGCCCATCCGCTGGGGGACGACCTGTACGATTTGCCACAGCGAACAGACGCCAGGTGTTGAAGGGGCAGTGCAGGGGACTCCGGTGGACGGCACCGATCTGCCGTTCACTGTCATCAAAGTGAAAATCCCATATGAGGATACGCAGAACTCGATCCACAACGCTCGGGCGATACTCATTGCTGTTGCAATTGTGACCGTGTTTGTTTCGATGATCGCTTTGTACGTGATTATTCGCCTACTTGTTGTACGGCCACTCAAGCATCTTCGCGATGTCAGTGATCGAATTAGTCATGGTGACCTGGACTCCCGAGCTGAAATTGCCACGGACGATGAATTTGAAGAATTGGGGACCTCCTTTAATCGCATGGTGCGTCACTTAACGGAAGCTCAGGATGAGTTAAAGAGCGTGAACGCTGACCTGGATGTGAAGGTGGATGAAATGGCCCAGCTCAACATGCAGCTGTTTGATATGAACCGAATGAAGGACGAGTTCATGGCCAATATGAGTCATGAGCTACGTACACCGCTGAATAGTATTATTGGGTTCTCGGAAGTGCTTCAGGGAGTTGAGGCATTAAACGACAAGCAACAGCGATATGCCTCCAATATTCAGCGATCGGGTCAGATTCTACTGGAGATGATCAACGAAATTCTGGATCTGGCGAAGATTGAAGCCGGCAAGCAGGAAATCCACCCTGTTGATATGGATTTGAGTATTGTCGTCAGAGCTCAGTGTGATTTGGTGAAGTCTCTGGTCGAGGAAAAGAATCTCTCGCTGGATATTAAAGAACTGATGCAGGATCCCGGGATTTTTCAGGATCAAGGGAAACTACAACAGGTTCTCACCAATCTATTATCCAATGCGATCAAATTTACACCGGAGGGTGGACGGATTACCGTCAGCCTGGAAGATAGCGATGACCTCGAGGACTTCTTCGTGATTCGAGTCATCGATACTGGTATTGGGATTGCTGAAGAAGACCGGGAGTTGATTTTCGAAAAATTCCGACAGGGAAATGTTTCAAGCGGACAGGATAATCTGACCAGAGAATATGCGGGAACAGGTTTGGGGTTATCGATTGTTAAAGAGATTTGCCGTATGCTTGGGGGCGAAGTGTCGGTGGAAAGCCAGTTAGGGATTGGTTCGACGTTTATCGTGATGCTTCCCAGAGAGACGACACCGGTTCAGCCCGAGGCTAAATCGGACATCAATCATCGGGTTGATCAATTAAATCGATCGTCGGTCTCTGAATATGCAAACACTGGAGCAGACGTATCAGAGGTGAATGAGACTGAGGACTCGGAAGTAGGCGGGGTAGACTCACCCACCGGCGGGAACAACGAGGAATCAGTCGACGACTTGGATGACTCGGATGACTCGGATGAAGTGGACGCGACAGAGGACGACGAAATCGTAGATGACTCGGCCGAAT
The DNA here is from genome assembly GCA_938082855.1 of uncultured Pirellulaceae bacterium. GTDB lineage: Bacteria > Planctomycetota > Planctomycetia > Pirellulales > Pirellulaceae > UBA721. Next base: position 18,526 of record CALKCC010000144.1, read on the forward strand.
CGGATACTTCGGACGACACTATTCATTAGAAAGCTTCCTTAGCTTAGTTCCTCTTAGATAGCTTGCTCGTTTAACAGCATTAGAATCGTGAGACAGTTGATGTCAAAACCACATATTCACTTGTTTACAGATGGTGCCTGTAGTGGCAATCCAGGGCCCGGCGGATGGGCGTACATACTGCGGGACCCAGCGACGGGTAAAGAGAAGGAAGGCTATGGATACTCTCCTGACACGACGAATAACCGTATGGAACTTCAGGCCGTGATCGAAGGGTTGGGCGCATTGAAGAAGCCCTGCCAGGTCGAGTTGTTTACTGACAGTGTTTATGTTGGTAAAGGAATGGAAGAGTGGATGGCCGGTTGGAAGCGTAATGGCTGGAAGCGTAAACAGAAGGGGCGGTTGGTGCCGGTCAAGAATCAGGAATTCTGGGTGCAGCTTGATGAGCTTCTACAATCGCACGACGTTAAATACACTCGGGTCGCAGGGCATAGCGGTCATCCGGAGAATGATCGCTGCGATCAGTTGGCCGTGCAGGCATATAAGAACCGGGGCTAGATCTAGTACACCTCACAACCTGGTATACCTCGGGTGAAAATTGGAGCGGATTTCAATGGAGCTTCACCGTCTCCCCTGCTTGAGTGTGTTTCTGCCGAGCGTTATATTCATGAGCGACAGGCAATTAAGACAAATTGAATAATCAAGGATGGATCGATCATGAACGTGCTGATTGTTGGCAGCGGAGGCCGTGAGCATGCGTTGGCCTGGAAGATTTCTCAAAGTACCCGCGTCAAAGATGTCTTTGTTGCACCGGGGAATGCCGGAACGGCCCTGGATGCAGTCAATGTGGATCTCGATTTGGATGATTATGCCGCGATGGTTCGGTATGCGAAATCCAACGGAGTTGGACTGACGGTGGTAGGGCCTGAGGTACCGCTGGCCAATGGAATTGTGGATGTATTTGAAGCAGAGGGTCTGAAGATTTTTGGGCCGGCTAAACCTGCTGCTCAGTTGGAAGCTTCCAAAGTCTTTTGTAAAGAGATTTTAAATGCCGGGAATATTCCTACGGCAGATTATTGGTCCTTTCGGGATGCAGATTCAGCAATCGAGATGATTAACGATCGCTTTCCTGGGGATTCACCCAATACGGCCTGCCCGGTTGTAGTAAAAGCGGATGGGCTTGCCGCTGGTAAAGGGGTGACAGTCTGTAGCAAGAAACAGGAAGTTTTGGAAGCTATTGAATTGACCGCTCGGGATAAAGTATTTGGTGATGCCGGGGCTGAGTTCATTATTGAAGAGAAGCTGGAAGGGCAGGAGGCCAGTATTCTGGCGATCACAGATGGGCAAACGATCATACCGTTGCCAGCCTGTCAGGATCATAAGCCTGCCTATGATGGAGATACTGGCCCTAATACCGGAGGCATGGGGGCCTATTGCCCCGCGCCATTGGTCACCGAAGAGGATATGGCCTGGGTGGAAGAGCATGTCTTGGTTCCGACTGTCCATGCGTTGAAGGCTAATGGCACGCCCTTTAAGGGCGTGTTGTATGCAGGATTGATGAAGGGGCCACAGGGCATAAAGGTATTAGAGTACAACGTCCGATTCGGCGATCCGGAGTGTCAGCCGTTATTGATGCGGCTGAAGTCGGATTTGGTTGATGTCCTGGAGGCCGTGGCTGATGGAGACCTGGCTCGAATTGATCCGCTTGAATGGGACACTCGCCCCACTTGCTGTGTCGTCATGGCCAGTGAAGGCTATCCGGGTAGTTATGAAAAAGGCCGAGTGATTCATGGGTTGGACGAGGCTTCACGAGTGGAAAATGTGAAAGTCTTCCATGCGGGTACAGCTTTGGACCCGTCAGGCGTTAGTGTTAATGCTGGAGGACGAGTTTTGGGAGTGACTGCCATCGGAGACGACTTAAAAGCAGCCCAAAATTCGGCCTATGAAGCCGTGAAATGCATTCAATGGCAAGGCAGTTGGTATCGAACTGATATTGCAGATAAAGCACTTTAGAGGTTATCTCTTTGGCGTATATTGGAATTGTCACCCGTCCTTAGAGGGAATGGCCGTAAATTTAGGCAGAAGATTTTTTGAAAATACGTAGTTTCCGCCCTCATGGGTACTACGTTCGCCTGACAACGGTTGATAAACTAAGGGAAATGCGATTAATTGAAGAGCAATAGAGGGGGCTACCTCTACGGGTTTAAGGTCCGTTTTGTGGTCGTTCTCGTCCTGTTAGAATTGTTGTTTGATTTAATTGTGAAAAAAATCACAAAGTCGGTTTGCTCGTTAACGCCTTACGGTGTAGCTGGTCGAATTTGTGTTGTATGTGCATTGTGATAAGCCTTTCGGGCTAATGTGTAGCTGAACGTGAGCTATTCATACGATGCATTTTGATACTTAAGTACATATATATAGAAGTAGCCCATAGGCAAAGTTACTTATGGCAGATAAAGACTTAACGGTTGAAGAGATTCTGGCTCTCTGTCGTCAGGCAGATGGTGAAGGCGGTGGAGTAGCTCCTGCTCCGGCGCAGGAGGAAGCTCCGGCGGAAGAGGCGGCAGCGGCACCAGAGCCAGCTGCAGCAGCGCCGGCAGCGCCAGCTCCGAAGTTAGATCCTTCGAAAATGTCCGTGGAAGATATGTTGGCGGCAGCGCGTGCAAGCGCGGCCGGAGAATCTGCAGCGCCCGCATCGGCACCTGCTCCAGCTCCTGCGGCAGCTAAGCCCGCCACTCCTGCGGCTCCGAAGAAAGAAGCTCCTGCGGCTCCGACCGGCCCACGTGATACAGCTAGTATTCTGGCAGCGGCTCGAAAGGCTGCTCAGCGTGGCCCGCAAAGTGTTGAGGACGTGGTTAAATCGGCGGAAGCGGATGGGGACAAGCCCGCTGCGAAACCAAAGATTGAATTGCCACCTGTTCCACGCAAAGAGGATTTTCTTCCTCCGAAGCCTGTGCCGGTTGCTGCGGAAGCAACGGATCGCCGAGGGTTCTTCGCATCCACAGTGGGTGTGCTGTTTGGGGCTCCTTTGGCCGTTGGATTCACTTCGATGGCAATCACTAGTTTGCTTTGGGTGCTTGGGTTGGCTCGGTTTATGTTTCCGAATGTGCTGACAGAGCCTCCAACGAAATTCAAAGTCGGGTTCCCTGATTCTTATGCACCGGGTCAGGTGGAAGCGAAATACAAAGCTCAGTTTGGCGTTTGGGTTGTGCGATACGAGTATGAAGGGGAGGCTCAGATTTATGCCCTTAAATCTGTTTGTACTCACCTCGGATGCACGCCTAACTGGTTAGAGGGTGAGCAGAAGTTTAAGTGTCCTTGTCACGGAAGTGGATTCTATAAGGATGGAGTGAACTTCGAAGGTCCTGCCCCGCGTCCACTTGAGCGATATGCCATACGCGTTTCCGATGATGGGCAATTGGAAGTCGATAAAAGTACCAAGTTCAATGAAGAGTTAGGTCAGTGGGCTGATTCTAATTCTTATGTGAGCGTTTAGTAACAAGTTTGTAGCACCTTAGAGTTTGATACAGGTTAATTGATCAATGCCATCACTCGGTGATATTATTCGTAACTCGCAGATCTGGAAGAGTATCTTTCGGCATCCGGCTCCTGTGGACCGGCGTAACCGAATTGTTGTCATGCTGACAAACTTCTTCCTTCATCTTCATCCTGTTTCTGCGAAGAAGCAGGGGATTGCTCTGAGCTATACCTGGTGTATGGGTGGAGTTACATTCTTCCTGTTCTTGGTGGAAACCGTGACAGGCGTATTGTTGATGTTCTATTACCGTCCGACGATTGAGTGGGCGTATACGGATATTTTGACGCTCCGGGATGCAACCTCCCTAGGGATACTGCGCGAATTACATCGGTGGGGTGCCCATGCGATGGTGATTACAGTGTGGTTGCATATGTACCGGGTGTTCCTGACGGGAAGTTACAAGCCGCCCCGGGAGTTTAACTGGGTGGTCGGAGTGATTCTCCTGCTGCTCACGCTGCTGATGTCCTTTACGGGGTATTTGTTACCTTGGGATCAGTTGGCGATCTGGGCGATCACAGTGGGTTCGAATATGGCCCGAGCGACTCCGTTTTTGGGGTATGAAGGTCCGGGGGCACAGTTGCTTACCGTTGGGGGAATCGACATGATCACCAACGCCTCGGATGCTCGATTCGGGCTGTTGGGAGCTCGGTTTGTTGGAGAAGAAACATTAAATCGTTTTTACGTGTTGCACTGTATCGCTATTCCTCTGGGTGTGGCATTGCTTCTGGCAATTCACTTCTGGCGTGTCCGTAAGGACGGCGGTATTAGTGGTCCTATGTAAGAGCGGACTTAACCTGATTTATTAATGCATGAATAAAGCTTGTCCGTTAATTCGGGCTAAGCCGTTGGAAATAAAAACAAGCCATGCACGGTTTAACATACGAAGAATTTTTGTCGCAGCTTAGCGGGTTCCTTTGCGGGTACTACGTGTTGGTTGCGTCGATGAACGGGTTGTTTGCACTCTATCGCTGGAAACGCCACGGGGAAGGGCAGTTGGCATTGGCCTGGTCCGGCCTTGGAGTGGTGACGCTGATTATGGCTGCGATGGTGGCCAGTGGTAATCCTGAGATCGTAAAGTACATCTCCTTTAATGAAGGCATTAAAGGATTTATTGATACGTTGATGTCACCGACCACGTATTCGTTGGGATCGTTGGTGATTCTTGGAGTCATGTTCTACTTCCGAGAAGTTCTGGTTCGCCCAAATGTAGCCTGGCTCGGATTTAATCTGATGCTGCTCTTTATGGGTATGTCGATGGCGGACTCGGATTTTGCTGCTATTGTTACCAAGCCCGATAACGTGCCAATTGTTGGTCTTATTTTTCTGCTGGCATTCTTTACTTGGTTGGCAACTTCCAAGGCTGTGGTCAATGACAAGCGAATTGCCAATGGTGAACTTCCTTTGGAAGCGACCGAGTCTGAAAAAGAAAAAGTGCTCGTGTGGCCGGATTTGGTTTACACCGAGCTTATTTGCATGGTTGCGTTGACTGCGTTGATGTTGGTTTGGGCGATTGTGCTACAGGCACCGCTCGAAGAACCGGCTAGTGCGGTAAAGACACCTAACCCATCTAAAGCTCCTTGGTATTTCCTGGGATTACAGGAAATGTTGGTCTATTACGACCCTTGGATGGCCGGCGTGGTGTTGCCAAGTATGATCGTGGCCGGACTCATGGCGATTCCATACATCGATTTCAACAAAAAGGGCAATGGTTACTACACCATTAATGAACGAAAGTTCGCCTACTTAACATTCCAATTTGGTTTTTTGGTTTTGTGGGTCACTTTGATCATTATGGGAACCTTCCTGCGAGGTCCTAACTGGAACTTCTTCGGTTTCTATGAATATTGGGATTCTCACGCGGTCGAGGCGATGAACAATGTGGATTTATCTCAGTATGTCTGGGTGGAATTCCTTGGGCAGCCATTACCTAAGCCAGATCCGGAAGCATCCTTTTTAAGTAAGGTGTTGGTGATCGCTCAGCGCGAGTTCCTGGGGATCTTGTTGTTGATCGGTTATTTTGCCATCCTTCCGCCGTTGTTGGCGATGTGGGATAAGAAGCGATTGTTTCAACCTATGTACAAGCGAATGGGTTTGATTCGTTATATGGTGATGACGAATCTAATGCTTTGGATGGCATTGCTGCCTATCAAAATGCTTGCCCGTTGGACGTTCGAGATGAAGTATTTCATCGCGATACCTGAGTACTTTATTAACTTCTAACGAGCTTTTTTCGAGGACGCTCGAAATTAGTTTGAACAGACATATAGATTTAGCACTGCAAGAGAAAGCAGAAGTAGACTAACAATGCCTGCAACTGACAAAACAGTACGCGACACAAAGAAAATGCACGTGGTCTTCGCTATCACGTCAGTTATCTTAGTGATCTCCACCGTTTGGATGTTCTGGAAAGACCACGATCGACCGTGGAAAGAATACCAAAAGGAAGCTCGAGCGATCGATCATATGGTCAGTCAATGGCGTTTGATGGAGACTGAGACCACAGACGTTATTAAGCGTATGGGCAGCGCTCAAACTGCTTTGGATAAAGCGCAGGCGGATGATAAGGCTGGGGTCGATGTCGTCGATGCATTTATTGCGTTTCTTGATGATACAAAGTCGCTTGAAGCGGCAGATGGTGAATTGGAGCTTGCTGCTGCGTTGGAATTGGCAGAAGTGATAGATATCGATTCCATCAAACAGGCTCAAGAAGAGTGGCATAACAAAGATGGCGGAGTGAATCGCCGGGAAGCAATGGCTTTCGCGATGAGTGAACAAGTTCGTTTACTCAAGGCTGCCGAAGATAAGATTCTTGGTAAGACCAAGTTCAAGCGAGCTGAACGAGATGAAAAGGCTTCGCAGGTCGGCATCGCTTTAAGCAGTGGTGCTTCAAGTGAAGAGCAGAAGGCACTTAAGGATGAGCTGGATCTGATTCTAACGAACTCAGATGATGGCTTGGAGTCGCTCGAACTGAAGTATGAAAAAGCAACTCACTATCGTCGTCAGTTAGCGTCCATTGGAAATCAGTTCCAAGCAGACGTACGAGCAGCTCAAAAAGCTCTGGATGAAGTTGAGGCGGATAAGACTCGTCTTAACGATGCGATTCAAAAAGATCACTCGGCATTGTGGGAAGACAAGTGGTTAGGGAAGGCATGGTTGGAGTTGCCTATTCTTGATGCTTTCAACGGCCCGCTAACGATTGAAAACTTGTGGAGTGATGATCTGGAGCAGGATTATAACTTCAAGAAAGTACGACGTTTTGATCGCTGTACCACCTGTCATCAAATGATGGAGAAATCGGTTCCCGGTCAGGCCACTGAACCTGGATTCGTTTCCGAACGAACGATTGAAATTATCCTGCAGGTTCCATCGGTTGCAATGCAAGCACCGGTCAAATCGGATGATCAGGAAGGTAACCAAGAAGATGGTCAGGAAGCTTCGACCGTTGCGCTCGATGTCCCAGCAGATGTAGATGGTCGACAGGCATTTCTAGCCGAAAATGGCTACGGCTTGCGATTGTCAGAAACGGGGCTCTATAGTCCGAACGACGTCACAGTTGCCTATGTTGCTCCGAACAGCGCCGCAAAGAAAGCAGAAGTTGTAGAGTCATACAACTTAGATGGTGAGTTCACTGGCGATGAGATTTTGAAATCTTTACTTCAACCTGAGAATGAAGCCAGTCCAGTTAAGAACAGTACGCTTGAACAACATACACGTCCCGGACTCGAGATTGGTGATGTGATTGTCAGCATCGACGGAGACCCAGTTGTCGACCCGGATGTTGTCGCCGCTCGCCTGGCCAATGTACAGCAGGATGGATCAAAAACTGAACTGCGACTTGTGGTGCGACGAGGTATCGGTCATCCGTTTGCCAGTCACCCACGGCTTGATCTGTTTGTAGGTTCGTTGAGTCCTCATAAGGTATCTGATTTTGCATGTACGATCTGTCATGAAGGCCAGGGAAGTGCAACCGAATTCAAGTGGGCTTCTCACATGCCTGACAATGAATTGGATCGAAAACGTTGGATGGAAGAGCATGGTTGGTTTGATAACCATCACTGGATTTATCCGCAGTTGCCGAAGCGGTTTATTGAATCCACTTGCCTGAAGTGTCACCACGAAGTGACGGAGTTGGAACCGAGTCAGCGATTTGAGCAGGCACCTGCCCCTAAAGTGGTCAAAGGTTATAACACGATTCGCAAATTCGGTTGTTACGGTTGTCATGATATCAATGGATTCGCCGGAGCCGATAAACGAGTTGGTCCAGACCTGCGACTCGAACCAAATTATTTTGCAGCAGCCTTGCAGTTACAGAATCAGACTGGGTTTGAAAGCCTCAGTGCTTCAGTTCAGAAACTGACCGCGCAGGTCGCCGCTCATCCAGAGGATAATGCATCTCGTCACCAGTTGATCGAAGCACTCCAAGCAGATGGGGCATCTGATAAGCCTGCGATTGATACCACCGAAAGTGCTCGCTTGGCTAGCGTGCTTGCCGATATTGAAGCTCCGGGTTCATTGCGTAAGCCAGGTCCAAGTCTGCGTCACGTCGCGAAAAAGAACAGTGATTCATTCCTGTACGATTGGATCGCGAATCCACAGAATTTCCGACCAAGTAGTCGCATGCCGAAGTTCTTTAACTTGCATGCTCACTTTGGACCTTATGCTTCTGATTCGGATGCGGTGGAATTCGAGAAAATCGAAATCGTCGGTATGATCGAATACCTCAAGGCTTATTCACAGGGCTTTGAATACCTCACACCACAAGCAGGTGTTGAAGGCGATGTTGCTCGAGGAAAAGTAGCATTCCAGGAACGCGGATGTTTGGCTTGTCATAGTCATAATGATTCCGAACTGGCAGAGATCGAAAAATTCCGTGACCCGGAAGAATTCGTTCAGGGACCTGATTTGTCTGACTTAGGTGGTAAATTCGCCGGCTTTGCAGATAAAGAAAAATGGCTTTATAGCTGGATCAAAGAGCCTACCAAGTACCACGCCCGAACCGTCATGCCTGACCTGTTTATTGACGTTGAAGTCCTTAAGGATGCAGATGGCAACGAAACAGTTGTGGATCCTGCACTGGATATCGTGACCTACCTGCTTAGCGAAGGTGCAGATTGGGAAGTTGATAAGTCCGGCCTAACGGCTGAATCACTGAAGCAGGACGAAGGGTTGTTGAGTTCTCTGGAAGATTTGCTTTTGGTGAATCTGACAGATTCATTCTATGAAGCTGTTGCCAAGAAATACGCAGCCAAGGGTATTCCAGAAGGTGCGACTGGAGTGAAAGTCGCAGAGGAAGAATTACGACGTGATACTTCTACACCTTTGGATATTGATACCAAGTTGGTTTACATCGGGCGTAAAGCTCTGGGTAAATATGGGTGCTATGGTTGCCATGATATTCCAGGATTTGAAGACGCCAAGCCAATTGGAGCAGGGCTGGCTGACTGGGGTCGTAAAGATCCTTCCAAACTCGCCTTTGAGCATATTGGTGAATACCTCGACGGTCATCATGGTGGAGGCCATACCGCGTCTCACGATGATCACGATGGTCACGAGGATGGTCATCACTCAGACGACCATGCTGAAGAAGCATACGCGGATGCTGGTCATGAAGATGGGCATCACGATGAGCATGTAGATGCTGATCGAAATGTTCGCCAAAGTCGTTATGACGATAATTTGGATGACTTCTATCATCACCAGTTGCACGCTCATAACCGCACAGGATTCATTTATCAGAAACTGCGTGAGCCTCGTTCCTACGATTACCACAAGACGGATGGAATTCGTTACAACGATCGCCTGCGTATGCCTCAATTCCCGTTCAGCACAGCTGATCGTGAAGCGGTTATGACGTTTGTGCTTGGATTGGTTGCCGATCCACCACGTTCGAAATATCTGTACCAACCGAATGAACGAGCCAAGGCGTTGATCGAAGGTAAGCAGGTAATTGATAAGTATAACTGTGCTGGCTGTCATGTATTGGAAGCTGAAAAGTGGACACTCGATATGACCGAAGAACAGTTGGGAACGTTGATTACTCAGCATGTGGATTTGACCAAAGAATATCCATTTATGGCTCCGGTATTTCCGGCAGAAGACGTAGAAGCGTCCGGAACAGCAAACGTTCGTGATAGAACCGTAGCAACCATCACCGGTATGCCTGCCGTAGGTAATACTGGGTTACCGGCAGCGACTGACGCTGAGTATGGAGATCCATTGGATGAATATCTACAAGATCCATTCAAACTTACAGGTGTAGGAGAGCTTCAATTCCAATTGTGGGCATCAAGTCCTGTAAATGGTGGAGTCGCCGTTTCCGGTTCAAACGTTTCTAGAATCCAACCTTCATCGGTTGCCAACCGGGTGAGCTCAAAAGGTGGCGTGTTATCTCGATACTTACTACCTTATGTCACACAGCGTGAACGACTCTCAAATCCACAGGCAAAGGGCTCTGAGAGCTGGGCCTGGGTAGCTCCACCATTGGTAGGGCAGGGAGCGAAAGTTCAGAATCAGTGGTTCCATGACTTCCTGCTTGAGCCATATAAAATTCGACCCGCAACAGTATTGCGTATGCCGAAATTCAATATGTCGAGTGAAGAAGCGACGAAGATCGTGAACTACTTCGCGGCCAGAGATAACGCGACTTATCCCTATGAATATGATCATCGGGTCAACGGCGACCACTTAGCTGCTGCGGATGCTGCCTATGTTGGACGTAATGAAGGTTCTCAAGCCGGAGATCGTCTAGCTGATGCAATGCAAATCGTTGTTAGTCAGGATTACTGTGTGAAATGTCATGCAGTCGCAGACTTCACTCCAACGGGTACGGCTAAAGGTCTGGCACCGGATCTTGGATTAGTCCACAAACGATTGCGGGCAGATTATGTAAAACGCTGGATTGCCAAGCCAAGTGCAATCCTGCCTTATACAGCCATGCCGATCATTGTGCCTTACGACAGTACACAGGAACATCTTGGTGCCGGTCAGACTCAGAAGCTCTTCCACGGAAACAGCCCTGAGACTCTGGATGCCTTGGTGGACCTATTAATGAATTTTGACAACTATGCCAAAGAGCGTGCATCGATCACAACGTTGGTGGATGATGCCAAAGCAGCGAAAGAAGCGGAAGCAGCAGCGGCTGCAGCTTCAGCAGCGGCCTCGGAGGAATAACTACTAAACCTTAATTGGGATACAGGCAAGAACGATTCCGCGTGTGTCCTCCCGTCTTTATATCAACCTTGCTTCCGGGCGGGGGCTAACTCAGGACGAGTTGGAAATAGATTGTGACCACATCAATGAATGATGTACAGGTCAGGGAATCGGAGAGAAAAAAATGAAGACTATACGAACACTTGCACTCGCCTTGTTGGCAGTCGCGATATTGTCCAGCTCGAGCATGGCTCAGGGTTGGGGAAACCTGAAATTCAAATTTACTTATGGTGGTGAATATACAGCTCCGCCCAAGATCGCTGTGACGCGTGATGCAGCTGTTTGTGGCAAATTGGGGCTGATTGATGAGTCACTTGTTGTGAATCCCGAAAACAAAGGGATCTCCAACGTGATCGTATTCTATCGCGATCGTACTCCGGCAAAGATTCACCCTTCCTACAATGATTCCACGGAAGCCCCAGTCGTTGTCGACAATATCAAATGTCGATTTGAACCCCGAGTGGCAGCCGTTTGGACTAAGCGCAAGATCGACTTTAAGAACAGTGATCCTGTTGGCCACAATGTCAAAGTGGATACCTTCTTCAACCCTGTGATCAACCCAATTCTTCCGGCTGGTGCCAAAATCAGTCAGTCCTACTCGATGGAAGAACGTCTGCCAACCAAGATCAGTTGCTCGATTCATCCCTGGATGACAGGCTGGATTGTTGTGCGAAACGATCCCTACATCGGCGTGAGTGATAAGGATGGAAACCTGGAGATCAAAAACCTTCCCGCTGGCGAATTTGAATTTCAGATCTGGCAGGAAAAAGCTGGCTACATTCAACAGGTAACACAAGATGGTTCCACCGTGGAATGGGCTCGTGGCCGAGTGAAGATCAAGATCGAAGATGGTAAGACGACCGACTTCGGAACGATTGTAATTGGTGCGGATCAGTTCAAGTAAACATTGCTGACGAGTTTTGTTACTCGACGTAGATGGAATTGAAAATGAAAACGACAACGAAAATCTTTGGACTCTTACTGCTGGTTCCTATGGTGTGCAGCCTTGGTTGCCAACGCGGGCTTCCTGGAAGTGTAGGGGATGTTGAAAGCAGTAACGTCCAAGAGGTTGCTGGAAATTTTGAACTTCAGGCGACCGCTGGAGGAGCTGCAGAAGTTGCTCTGCCTGAACCAACCGGATTTGCCAATATCACTGGTAAGATTTCAGTGGTGGGTAGTATTGCGACTGAAAAGTTTGTTAATTACGCCGTAAACAAAGACGAGAACGTTTGCAGCAACGAAACGAATGTTCGAGTCCAGCTGGATGGCAACGGTGGCCTTCAATGGGGCTTGCTGTTCTATGACGGTCCATTTAAATCCGGAGACGCGGCTTGGGATCATGCGGACTATGTGGCCACAGCCAATGCCACGCTCGATGGGGATCTGGCATTTGACCAGAAGGCATGTATTTTCCTATCGCGTATCAAGGCGATGCGAGTAGGGCAAACGCTAAAGATTCTAAATAGTGATTCAGTCGGGCATAATGCGAAGCTGGATGGCCTGACGTCTGCCAATCTGCAGATCGGGGCTGGAGCAGATGTTGACTATAAGCCAGGCTTTCAGGAATCCAAACCTTTCGGCGTGTCCTGTAGCGCCCACCCTTGGATGGGATCCTACATCATTGTTCGTGATAACCCACTGTATACCGTGACAGGTGAAGACGGATCGTTTGAGATACGCAATGTGCCGTCAGGAATTGCCTTGCCAATGAAATTCTGGCACGAAGTGATTCCATCCGGTTCGATGCAAATCACGATCAACGGAGAAACCCAAGCGGTTAGTCGCGGTGGGTTTGAGTTGCCTGCATTGGAAGCAGGGCAGGATTTGAATTTAGAAATCGTGATCAATGCAGATGCATTCAACAACGCTTTGTAATTCGAATTAACATCATTAACTAAGTTTCACATGAAGCAATAGCAAGAATGAAACTACAAAATAAAACAACAATCTCAGGTCACCAACTCAGTCTGGCGTTAGCCGGAGTGCTGGTTGCCTGTTCGCTTGGTCTGACCGGTTGCTCTGATCCTGCAGCGTTTCAGGTAAATGAAGCGTATATTCGTGCCGTCGAATTCAAAAGCGACGTCACCAAGCCATTGATGGCGGAGACCCCTGAGACTGAGCTAAGCGATGTTCAGATCAAAAACGTGAGCGAAGTACTCGAAGGGTTGTATGGGACTCCTGACAACCCTAACTTGCCTGGTGGTGTTGGGTTGAATGGTTTTCTAAGCCTTAGAAAACTGAAAGTGGCTGCCGGTCCTGTGACTTATTCGGGTGACAAAGACAGCCTGACAGGATTGGAAAGCGGGCTATACCGCCGACACTGTGCTCACTGCCACGGTGTCACAGGTGATGGTCATGGTCCGACGGCTCAATTCCTTAATCCTTATCCACGCGATTACCGTATGGGACAGTTCAAATTTAAGCTGACCGATGCGGATGGAACTTTCAAGAAGCCTTCGAAGGCAGACTTTGATCACATTTTAATGGAAGGAATTCCCGGGACGGCAATGCCAAGTTTCCGAGTGCTCTCCGGTCCTGAACGTGAAGCAATCATTGACTACGTGATTTATCTGGCAATGCGAGGCCAGACAGAACGAGCTTTGATTCAAGCGGCTTACGATACGGCAAACGTTAACGGGGAGATTGACGGTAACTCAGAGAAAATATTGGTTCGATTTAACGACGATCAATATGTGTCTGATGACATTGAAGCGATCAAAGAGATTGTTCAGCCAGTGATTTTACCTTGGGCCAACGGAGGGAATGGCACAGTTCAACGTACGATTGAAGATGCCCCTGCAGGTTGGGATTCTGATGAAAGTGTTGAACAGGGACGGAAATTATTCTTCCAGTCCAAGGCCAACTGCTTTAGCTGTCATGGCCAAACAGGTTTGGGCGACGGTCAAACCAACTTGTTTGACAACTGGACGCTGGAACACCTCGGTAACGAACCGGGAGATGCAGTTGGGAGTGCAGACGATGGAGAAATCGCCGGTATCCCAGAATACTTCTACCACAACGAATTAGCACAAATGGGTGTGGTCAAACCACGCAACATTCGTCCACGTAACCTGCGATTAGGAAACTATCGCGGAGGACGCCGTCCGATCGATATCTACCAGCGAATTACTGGGGGAATTGAAGGGACTCCGATGCCTGGGAATACCAAGCTGACTCAGCAGGAAGCCTGGTCCTTAGTGGCTTATGTCATGAGCCTTCCCTATGAAGCGACGAGCCGACCTAAAACGGCTCCTTCCTTCCAGGGCGTTGGAACTAATAAGTAATAACTAACACACAACGTAATTTACGTTATTTTATTTTGAAATTGGGAGAGACACAGTGGGACGGTTTTGGAGCCTACTATTCCTGATGGTACCTGTCCTAGGGGTCGCAGTCTTTGTATTTGCTGTGGTGCCTGGCGGTATCTTCGATAATCACTGGCTGCCTGAGGATATCAGTCAGCACGGTAAGGTGATTGACGACCTGTTTATGTTCATCCTGTATCTCACAGGGGTGATCTTTATTGGGACAGGAGCGTTGTTATTCTGGTTCTGCTGGAAATACGATGCCGAAAAAAATCCCGAACCGGTGAAGTTTACACACGGTTCTCACACGCTGGAAATCGTTTGGTCGATTCTGCCAGCGGCGACGTTGTTGTTCATCGCAATTTTTCAAATGGATGCCTGGGCCGAAAACAAAATGGCCTATCCGGTCAAAGAGGACGGGAAAACTAAAAAACCACCTTTGGCTTTGGTTACGGGGCGACAGTTTGAATGGCGAATTCAATATGCCGGTCCTGATGAAATCATCGGAACCGAAGATGACTTACACGTAGTCAACGATCTGCATGTTCCCGTAAACGATAAAGTCGTATTGCGGATTCAAAGTGAAGATGTGCTTCACAGCTTCTTCCTACCTAACGTCCGCATCAAACAGGACGTGGTTCCGGGGATGCAACAACACATCTGGTTCCAAACCAAAAAGACAGGCACCTTTGATATTGTGTGTGCTGAGCTGTGTGGTTGGGGACACTATAAAATGCGAGGTCGCCTGATTGTTGAATCAGAAGACGACTTCAATGCATGGTACGCCAGTGCTGTGCAAGAACAAAATCGAACATCACTTAACGCAGCAAGCGACAAGTAGGAAATAGTTAAACAATGAACACTTCTTCTGCAGCTTCACACGGGCACGGACACGGCGAAGGCATGACCTTCGGCCACTTTGTCTCCACCTATGTGTTCTCTAAAGACCACAAGATGATCGGTTTGCAGTTTCTGTTTACGACGCTGCTATGGTTCATCGTGGGTGGATTACTTGCTTTAGGTATCCGTTGGCAACTTGCCTATCCCTGGAGTGATATGCCAGTGATCGGAGGACGTTTGTTCTCTGCTGAGGGAGGACAGATTTCTCCCGAGTTTTACACGACGCTCTTTACGATGCATGCCACGGTGATGATCTTCTTTGTGATCATTCCGATTTTGGCTGGTGCCTTTGGAAACTACCTAATTCCGCTCATGATCGGAGCGGACGATATGGCCTTCCCAACTCTCAATATGTTGAGTTACTGGTTTATGTGGCCAGCCTTTATTTGTATCGGAATCAGCTTCCTGACTCCTCCGTATGGAGCGGGGGGAGGTTGGACCAGCTATCCTCCGTTGTCCGGTGTACATGCCGCGGCGCCGGGAAGTGAGATGGCTCAGACCTGGTGGCTCTTAGGAGTGACGTTGGTCGGGATCTCGTCCATGATGGGGTCGGTGAACTACATGACCACGATCATCCAGATGCGGGCTCCGGGACTCTCCATGTTCCGATTGCCACTGACAATCTGGGCGATGTTCATTACGGCCGTATTGCAGGCATTTGCTTTGCCTGTTTTGACTGCTGGCGGTTTTATGCAGATTCTCGACCGAATGTTGGGTACGGGATTCTTCATACCGGAAGGGCTGGTTGTCAATAACGCGGAAATGATGAGCGGAGGCGGACAACCACTATTGTGGCAGCACTTGTTCTGGTTCTACTCTCATCCGGCGGTTTACATTATGATTCTGCCCGCGATGGGGATGGTGTCCGACATGCTGTCCTGCTTTGCTCGAAAGCCGATTTTCGGTTACAAGCCGATGGTCTATTCGATCTCGGGTATCGCCGGACTCGGATTTATCGTTTGGGGACACCATATGTTTGTCTCCGGGATGAATCCCATGTTGGGTATGACGTTCATGGTTTCCACCATGATGATTGCGTTGCCATCGGCGGTTAAAGTGTTTAACTGGCTGGGAACCATTTGG
This sequence comes from uncultured Pirellulaceae bacterium, assembly GCA_938082855.1. Lineage (GTDB taxonomy): Bacteria > Planctomycetota > Planctomycetia > Pirellulales > Pirellulaceae > UBA721. Next base: position 34,555 of record CALKCC010000144.1, read on the forward strand.
GGAGGGAAAATTGAATTTACCACTCCGATGTTGTTCTCGCTTTCATTCGTCTCGATGTTCGTGATCGGTGGTTTGTCGGGTATTTTCATGGCCGCAACACCTGTGGATATCTTCATCCATGACACCTACTACATCGTGGCTCACTTCCATTATGTTCTGTTCTGCGGAACAGCGATGGCAGTGATGGGAGCCATTTACTTCTGGTTCCCGAAGATGTTTGGTCGTTCGATGAATGAAGGCTGGGGGAAGATGCATTTCTTCCTGACTTTCATCTTTATGAATGGAACGTTTTACCTGATGCATATTCTCGGAGCGGTTGGTTTCCCTCGTCGATTGGCGGATCCATACCATTACGAGACATTTAAGCATCTATTGCCAATGAACCGCTTTATTACCTGGTGTGCTGTCGGAATGGTTGCCAGTCAGGTTATTTTTGCGATTAACTTTTTCTATAGCATTTTCAAAGGACAGCGAGTGGGACGTAACCCATGGCGATGTAATACGCTCGAGTGGTTCGCTCCTAGTCCGCCGGTTGGTCATGGAAACTTTGATGCCCAGCCGATTGTCTATCGTGGTCCTTACGAATACGGTTCTCCAGAAGTTGATACCGACCATTACCCACAGACACAACCACCTCCGGAAGGAGTGGAACCGTCTGACGATGGTCACCATTAAGTTTTGGGGTAACCTGAAAAAAACAGATGACATTCTCGGCCAATAGTTGTCGGGGATGTTGACCAAGGTAAAGAACAAATGACTACGC